>NZ_DJUS01000135.1:0-3407 GCF_002438365.1 Pseudomonas sp. UBA6276 | reverse complement strand
GGGGCCATGGGCCTGCCGCAGTTCATGCCCAGCAGCTTCCGCGCCTATGCGGTGGATTTCGACGGCGACGGCCACATCAATATCTGGACCGACGCCGATGACGCCATCGGCAGCGTCGCCAGCTATTTCAAGGAGCATGGATGGGTCGCCGGCCAGCCAGTGGTCAGCCGAGCCAGCGTTTCCGGTCCGCAGGTCGACGATGGCTTGAGCCCGGGCATCGACCCGGTCAAGAATGTCGGGCAGTTGCGGGCGCTGGGCTGGTCGAGTCATGATGCGCTGCGCGACGACCTGCCAGTGACCGCCTTCCGCCTGCAGGGCGCCGAAGGTCCGGAATACTGGATGGGTCTGAAGAATTTCTATGCAATCACTCGCTACAACCGCAGTGTGATGTACGCCATGGCTGTGCACCAACTGTCGGAATCGCTGGTTCAAGCACGGGGCGTCAAGTAATGCGGGCAATGCCGATACGTACATCCTCAGCCATCGCGGCCTGCGCGGCACTGGGCCTGTTGCTCGCCAGCTGCTCGTCGACCCCGCCGCCGTCGCGTACCGTCAAGCAATCGGGCCCGACCGTCAAAGCCATTCCCGGCCTGAACATCAATCGGGCTCACAAGGACGGCGCGCCCTGGTGGGACGTCGACGTGTCGAAGATCCCCGACGCCGTACCGACCCTGCACACCGGTCCCTACAAGGCCAACCCCTACACGGTGCTGGGCAAGACCTACTTCCCGATAGCCGAGTCGCGCCAGTATCAGGCCACCGGCACGGCGTCCTGGTATGGCACCAAGTTCCACGGCCAGAACACCGCCAACGGTGAGGTCTACGACCTGTATGGCATGAGCGCGGCGCACAAGACCCTGCCGCTGCCCAGCTATGTGCGCGTGACCAACCTGGACAACAATCGCACGGTGGTGCTGCGGGTCAACGACCGCGGGCCTTTCTATTCCGACCGGATCATCGACCTGTCCTATGCTGCCGCCAAGAAGCTGGGCTACGCCGAAACGGGCACTGCGCGCGTCCGGGTCGAGGGGATCGATCCTCAGGAATGGTGGGCCCAGCGTGGTCGCCCGGCGCCGCTGGTGCTGAACCAGGGGCCGGTGGTGGCTCAGGCCCGGCCCAACATCACGCCGTCGGCCGGCACGGTCGAGCAATACACGCCGCCGCCCCAGCAACACGCGGTCGCCACGCTGCCGGTGCAGATGGACGCAAAAAAAAACGGTTCTGCACAAGCGTCTGGCCTGTATCTCCAGGTGGGAGCGTTCGCCAACCCCGACGCTGCGGAGCTGCTGCGTTCCAAGCTGAGCTCGATGGTCAGCGCACCGGCCTTCACCAGCCAGATCGCAGTCAACCAGCAGACGTTCTATCGGGTGCGCCTGGGACCGATCAATTCCCAGGGTGAAGCCCAGCAGATACAGGACAACGTGCGCATGGCCAACCTCGGCGTGCCCAAGTTGGTGACACTGGATTGAACCGCGCCGCCTGCGGGCGGCGCTGCAATGAACGCCCGGCAACGGGCGTGCGACACCGGGCCGCCCGCCCACAACAAGACTGCCCGCAAGGGCATGTGCCCATCAGCAATTTCGAGAGACGGATGAACATCACCACATTTGCCAAACGCCTGTGCCTGCTTGTACCGCTGATCATTGCCCCTGCCGCTTGGGCGGCAGATCAGATGATGCCAGCGCCGCCGCAACTGGCTGCCAAATCCTACGTGCTGATGGAAGCTTCCAGCGGTAACGTGCTGGTTGAAAACAACGGCGACCAGCGTCTGCCGCCAGCCAGCCTGACCAAACTGATGACCGCGTACATCGCCACCCTGGAGATCCGTCGCGGCCAGATCGGCGAGAACGACCCGGTCACCGTCAGCGAAAACGCCTGGCGCACCGGCGGCTCGCGGATGTTCATCAAGGTCGGCACCCAGGTGTCGGTCAGCGACCTGCTGCACGGCATCATCATCCAGTCGGGCAACGACGCTTCGGTGGCGCTCTCCGAGCACATCGCCGGCAGCGAAGACGCCTTCGCCGACATGATGAACACCACCGCCGGCAAACTGGGCATGAGCAACAGCCACTTCATGAACCCGACCGGTCTGCCGAACCCTGAGCACTATTCCACCGCTCACGACATGGCACTGCTGGCTCGCGCCATCATCCACGAAGACCCGGCCCACTATGCGATCTACTCGCAGAAGGAGTTCTTCTGGAACAACATCAAGCAGCCCAACCGCAACCTGCTGCTGTGGCGCGACAAGACCGTCGACGGTCTGAAGACCGGCCACACCGAAGAAGCCGGCTACTGCATGGTGTCCTCGGCCGTGCGCGACGGCATGCGTCTGATCGCCGTGGTGTTCGGCACCAACAGCGAACAGGCCCGTGCAGCCGAGACCCAGAAGCTGCTGACCTACGGCTTCCGCTTCTACGAAACCCAGACCTTCTACCAGAAGGGCACCGAGCTGGCCAAAGCGCCGGTGTGGAAGGGCGACATCCGCGAGATCAAGGCCGGCCTGGCTGAAGATCTGACCATGACGCTGCCCAAGGGTCAGTTGAAGAACCTGGCTGCCAGCATGACCATCAACCCGCAGCTGACCGCGCCCATCGCCAAGGGCGATGTGATCGGCAAGGTTGAAGTGAAGAACGGTGACAAGATCGTTCAGACCTCCGATCTGATCGCGTTGGACGATGTACAGGAAGGTGGTATTTTCCGCCGCGTGTGGGATAGCGTTCGTCTATTCTTCTACGGCTTGTTCAACTGATATCGCGACCGCGCGCCCTCGCCTTGGCAACAGGCGGGGGCGTTGTTGTTTTCACGGTTTACCCGAGGCCGTCATCGTCATGACCGATACCGAAGTAAAAGAACCGAAGATCGAATTCCCCTGCGCCGACTACCCGATCAAGATCATCGGCGACACCGGCGTGGGCTTTCGCGACACGGTGGTGAAGATCGTCGAGAAGCACGCCACCGTCAATCACGACAAGAACGCCGAGCGCCAGAGCACCAACGGCAACTACACCACCTTGCAGTTGCACATCCTGGCGACCGGCCAGGAACAGCTCTACAACATCAACAGTGAGCTGCGCGCCACCGGCATCGTCAAAATGGTGCTTTGATGCCGCAATGCCTGGGGTTTCGCGAACTCGGTCTGATGCCTTACGAGCCCGTCTGGCACGCGATGCAGCGGTTCACCGATCAGCGCGATGCAGACGCCGCCGATGAAGTCTGGCTGGTCCAGCATCCGGCGGTCTTCACCCAGGGCCAGGCGGGCAAGGCCGAGCACCTGCTGGTGCCCGGCGAGATCCCGGTGGTGCAGGTCGACCGCGGTGGTCAGGTGACCTACCATGGCCCCGGCCAACTGGTGGTGTACCTGCTGCTGGACGTGCGCCGGCTGGGCTACGGTGTGCGCGAGCTGG
>NZ_DJUS01000129.1:54097-117276 GCF_002438365.1 Pseudomonas sp. UBA6276 | reverse complement strand
AAATGATCAACACCCGCGACATGCCAGGTTTCTATCTGAATGGAACCCAGCAAGCACTGGCGATTCGGGAACAGGTGGGCCACGAGAATCTGTTTCTGCAATACGACATCTATCACATGCAGGTGATGGAGGGTGATCTGGCGTGCACGCTGCAGGCGCACCTGCCTGCCATCGGCCACGTGCAACTGGCGGACAACCCCGGCCGGCACGAACCGGGCACTGGGGAAATCAACTTTCGATTCCTGTTCCAGCACCTGGACCGGATCGGCTACCAGGGCTGGGTCGGTTGCGAGTACAAGCCGCTGAGCGGGACGGAGGCCGGGTTGGGCTGGATGAAGAGCCACAACCTGGCCTGAGTCTGGCGGTTACAACGGCTGGCGTTCGTAGGCGCGGTATTCCGGCTTCCAGAAATGCACCTCGATCGCTTCGCGCAGTGCAGCTTCATCCATCGGCGCCGCCACCCCATCCTTCTGTGCGGCCAGGCCTACGGCCAGGGCGATGCGCTTGCTGACCGACTGCACGTCGCGCAGCGGTGGCAGCATCTGCCCTGGCGCCGCGCTGTCGGCCAGCGCCTGGGCCGAAGCCATGAGCATGCCGTCGGTGATGCGCGTGGCCCGACTGGCAATGGCACCCAACCCGACACCGGGGAAGATGTAGGAGTTGTTGCACTGGGCGATGGGAAAGGTACGACCGAGCACCTCGATCGGCAGGAACGGACTGCCAGTGGCCACCAGTGCATTGCCCTCGGTCCACTGCAGGATGTCCTTGGGGTGGGCTTCGATCTGCGAGGTCGGGTTGGACAACGGCATGACGATCGGCTTGGAGCAGTGCTGGTAGAGCGTCTTCACCACTTCTTCGGTGAACAGCCCGGCCTTGCCGGAGACGCCGATCAGCACGCTTGGCTTGGCATTGCTCACCACTTCCAGCAGGGTTGGCCACTGTCCGGCGAACGACCAGGACGTCAGGCTCTGGCTGTCGTGAGCCAAGCGCTGCTGGAAGTCGTAGAGGTCGGGCTGGCGATCGGTCAGCAGCCCCTTGCTGTTGAGCAGATAGACCCGGCTGCGGGCCTCGCTGTCGCTCAAGCCTTCCAGCTGCATGGCGGTGATGATCTGCTCGGCGATGCCACAGCCAGCAGAGCCGGCGCCGACGAAGGCCACGGTCTGCTCGGAGAGTTTCTGGCCTTTGACCTTGCACGCGGCCAGCAAGGTGCCAACGGTGACCGCGGCGGTGCCTTGGATGTCATCGTTGAAGCAGCACAGCTGATCGCGAAAACGCTCCAGCAGGGGCATGGCATTGCTCAGGGCGAAATCCTCGAATTGCAGGATCGCCTCCGGCCAGCGGCGCTGCACGCCCTCGACAAAGGCCTGCACGAACGATTCGTAGCGCTCGCCGCGCACCCGTTCCTCGCGACGTCCGAAATACAGCGGGTCGGCCAGCCGCTCGGGGTTGTTGGTGCCCACGTCCAGCACCACCGGCAAGGTATAGGCCGGGCTGATGCCACCACACGCGGTGTACAGCGAGAGCTTGCCGATGGGGATGCCCATCCCGCCCACGCCCTGGTCGCCCAGGCCGAGGATGCGCTCACAGTCGCTGACGACAATGACCTTGACGTTGTCCTTGGTCACGTTGTTGAGAATCTCGTCCATGCGTTCGACGTCGTCGATGCTGATGAACAAGCCGCGATGGCTGCGGTAGATGCGTGAAAATTCCTGGCAGGCCTTGCCGACGGTCGGGGTGTAGATGATCGGCAGCATCTCGTCGATGTGATCATCGACCAGGCGGTAGAACAGGGTTTCGTTGGAATCCTGGATCGAGCGCAGCAGCACGTGGCGTTCCAGATCGGTGGAGCAGGCCTGGAACTGGTGATAGGCGCGCTCGCATTGCTGGTCGATGGTTTCGATCTGTTGCGGCAGCAGGCCTTGCAGATGCAGGGCATCGCGTTCCTGAGCGGTGAAGGCAGTGCCCTTGTTGAGCAACGGCGTGGCAAGCAGTGCCGGGCCGGTGAACGGGACCTTTACAGGGCGTTTGGCGGAGCTGGTCATGCTGTTTCTCCCTTGCTTATTGTATTTTGCATTCAAAATAGACGCCTTTGCCAAAGGGTGCCATCGGTTTTAGCGCAATCGCCGCCCTGACGCCAGCCATGCGCTCTGTTCCCTGTCTTTTGCGCTAGCCGCGGGAAGGCCCGCATACCGCCGGGGAATAAAGCGCTTCGAACCTTTGCCGATCCTGCACCGTCGTAAATGCAGGCCCCTCGTCACGGGGCTTCCATAGCCAAGGACCACGACCATGCAGATCATTCATCCCAAAGCCCGCTACCAGCCCTATAGCTCGTCCTCTGGAGGCTGGGGATCGGCGTTTTCGGTGATGAACATCCTCTGGCGTCAACAGGCTCTGGGCAAGGGTCCCTTGGCATTGCTCAAGCAGAACAAGCCCGACGGCTTCGCCTGTGTCAGTTGCGCCTGGGCCAAGCCGGGCAATCCCCACGCCCTGGAATTCTGCGAGAACGGCGCCAAGGCGACCGCCTGGGAGCTGACCGCATTGCGCACCGGTCCTGAACTGTTTGCCAAGCACAGCCTGACCGAGCTGCGGACCTGGAGCGATTACGAACTCGAACGCCACGGCCGCCTCACCCACCCGATGCGCTATGACGCGACCAGCGACCGCTACGTGACCACCACCTGGGAAGAGGCGTACCGCGGGATCGGTGAGCAACTGCGTGGGCTGGAGCCCGACAGCGTGATCTTCTACGCCTCCGGCCGTGCCTCCCTGGAAACCTCGTTCATGTATCAGCTGCTGGCGCGCGCCTACGGCACCAACAACCTGCCCGACAGCTCGAACATGTGCCACGAAAGCACCTCGGTCGGCTTGCAGGAAAGCATCGGCGTGCCGGTCGGCACGGTGTCCCTGAATGATTTCGAGCGCACCGACTGTATCTTTTTCTTCGGTCAGAACGTGGGCAGCAACAGCCCGCGCATGCTTCACCCGTTGCAGGAAGCGCGCAAGCGTCAGGTGCCGATCATCAGTTTCAACCCGCTGCGGGAGCGTGGCCTGGAGCGCTTCGTCAATCCGCAATCGCCGGTGGAAATGCTCGGCCCCGATTCCACGGTGATCAGCACGCAATATCACCAGGTCGCCATAGGCGGCGACACCGCGGCGGTGATGGGTATCGCAAAGGCGCTGCTGGCCATGGATCGCACGGCGCAGGCCGAGGGTCGGCCGACAGTGATCGATCACGCTTTCATCGCCGAACACACCGAAGGCGTGGACGCGTTCCTGGCTCAGGTCGACCAGCATGAGTGGATCACCCTGGAGGAACGCAGCGGCCTCAAACGCGCGGCACTGGAAGCCGCCGCCACCGTCTATGCCCGCAGCGAGCGAGTGATGATCATCTACGGCATGGGCCTGACCCAGCATCGGCATGGCGTGCAGAACGTGCAGATGCTGGTTAACCTGCTGCTGTTGCGCGGCAACATCGGCAAGCCCGGCGCCGGCATCTGTCCCGTGCGCGGGCATTCCAATGTGCAGGGCCAACGGACCGTAGGCATCACCGAGGACCCTTCGAAAGTCCCCGCAGACAAGATCGAATCGCTGTTCGGCATCCAGGTGCCGAAGAAAAAAGGCATGGCCACGGTGGACGCCTGCGAGGGCATCGTCGCCGGTACGGTGAAAGGCTTCATCGGCCTGGGCGGCAACTTCCTGCGCGCCGTTCCCGACACCGATCGCATCGAGCCCGCGTGGGCCAACCTGACGCTGAACGTGCAGATCGCCACCAAACTCAACCGCACCCACCTGTTCCCGGGCCAGCATGGCTGGCTGTTGCCCTGCCTGGGTCGCATCGAAAGCGACGTGCAGGACGGTCGCCGTCAGGTCTACACCACCGAGGACAGCACCGGTTGCATCCGCGCCTGGGAAGGTCGTGCGGAACCTGCCAGCGAGCACCTGCGCGCAGAGCTGGCGATCATCGCCGGCCTGGCCCAGGCGACCCTCAGTGGTCGCGAGCAGATTCCGTGGGAGCTGTGGCGTCAGGACTATGCCCGCGTGCGCGAGGCCATCGCCCAGACCTACCCGGAGATTTTCCATGACATGGAGAAACGAATGTGGGAACCCGGTGGCTTCCACCGCCCCTTGGGTGCCTGCGAGCGCAAGTGGACCACGCCCTCGGGCAAGGCTCAGTTCGTCACTGCCAAGACCCTGGACGAAGACGACGACATCTCGCAGAACAGCGATCAGCGCGATGTATTGCAGCTGATGACCCTGCGCAGCAACGATCAATTCAACACCACGGTGTATGGCTACGAAGACCGCTTCCGCGGCGTCAAGGGCACGCGCAGCGTGATCTTCCTGAACCGCAATGACATCGTTCGGCTGGGCTTCCATCCCGGTGACTGGGTCACCATCCGCACCGCCATCGAGCCAGGAGTACGGCGCGAGGTGGGGCCGATGCAGATCATCGCCTACGACATCCCGATCAATTGTGCGGGCGCCTACTACCCCGAATGCAACGCGTTGATTCCCTTGTGGCATTACGCGAGCAAGAGCAAGGTACCGGCCGCCAAATCGATCCCTGTCACCCTGCACAAGGCCCAGGCCCGCGCCGAAGACATGGCCCACGCCGTTCCGTTGTCGGATCAGGTTATGTAACGCCCCTTCTTCCTGTGGCGGCGGCGCGTCAGAAGGATTTCGTCAATTGGCGAAAATACGCCTTCAAGGTGTCGATGAAATCCTCGGCCAGCAGGGTACGGTTCTCCGTGTGCGGCCAGATCACATAGGTGGGCAAAAGAATGTCCGGGCGAAATGGCCGCACCACGATCTCCCGGTGCAGATAATCCCTGGCCACCAACGGGTGTACCAAGGTGATGCCCATGCCATGGGCGACCATTTCGCAGTTGATTGCGCCGTACTGTGCTTCTACCGCCATCACTCGCTCGACGCCGGCCTGCTCGAACAACCTGTCAACCAAGGCCCGAGTGCCATCGCCGTGGCACAACGACACAAACGGCTGCTGGTGCAGATCGCCGAAGGTGATGCTCTCGCGCTGGGCCAGTGGATGCGCCGCTGGCAATACGCAGACCGCCGGAACTTCGGCCAACAACTCGACCTGATGGTTCACCACATCGCCCGGATGCACCACGATGCCGATCTCGCAGAATTGCGATTTCACCCATTGCTCGACGGTCTGCGACGAGTTGACGTGCAGCGACACCGTCAATTCCGGACGGGTCGAGGTGAAGGTCTTGAGCACCTCCGGAATCACGCTCATGCCCATGGAAGGCACCGCCGCGACGCGCAGCCGTCCAGTGCCCAGGTTGCGAATGTTCTTGGCCGAGTGCTTGAGACTGTCGAGCCCGACGAACGCCCGCTCCACCTCCTGAAAGAACGCCCTTCCCTCCTGGGTGGGGATCAGTCTCACCCCGGCGCGCTTGAACAAGGTCAGCCCGGTACTCAACTCCAGTTGCGCGATCAGTCGGCTCACATTGGGTTGCGAGGTGTACAGCACATCGGCTGCTGCTGTCATCGAGCCCATGCGCATCACGCTGCGAAACGCTTCGATCTGCCTCAGGTTCACTGACGCCTCCATATCAAATATGCATGACTAGGCCAGATATCCGTATTTGACCATATACCGCAGCCCTCGCAATACTCAAGCCCAGCAGCACCTAGCGCACACCAAGATGCGTTACCCCGGCGAGGCTTACGGCCGGGAGCATGCACAGCGCATGCGTGGCCCCGGTTCGCCGGAGCGACCGACGCATTGTTCGATCTGCCCCCTGCACTTCGGAGATAGTCTGTGAATAGCCAACAACCGTCCTTTCGCCTCACCGTCCTGCGCGTCGCCCTCGCTGTCGCGGCGCTGACCAGCACCGGCGCCCACGCCGCCCCTACCCTCTATGTCGCCGGTGTCGGCGGCTCGACCGAACAGATGTACAAGAGCAAGATCATTCCGGCGTTCGAAAAGCTGCACGATGTCAAGGTGGTCTACGTGGCCGGCAACTCCACGGAAACCCTGGCCAAGCTGCAAGCGCAGAAAGGCCGCCAGCAGATCAACGTCGCCATGATGGACGACGGCCCCATGTACCAGGCACTACAGCAGGGCCTGTGTGGCGAACTCAGCGATGCGCCCGTCTACCAGGAGCTCTACCCGTTGGCCCGCCTCAGTTCGCAAGCCACCGGCATCGGCATGGTCGCCACCGGAATCGGCTACAACGAGGAAGCCTTCAAGAAGCGCGGCTGGGAGGCGCCCGATTCCTGGGAAGACCTTGCTGACCCTCGCTACAAGCAATTGCTCGGCATGCCGCCGGTAACCAATACCTACGGCCTGCACACCCTGGTGGAAATGGCCCGCCTGCGCGGTGGCGGC
The DNA here is from genome assembly GCF_002438365.1 of Pseudomonas sp. UBA6276. Taxonomy (NCBI): domain Bacteria; kingdom Pseudomonadati; phylum Pseudomonadota; class Gammaproteobacteria; order Pseudomonadales; family Pseudomonadaceae; genus Pseudomonas; species Pseudomonas sp. UBA6276. Next base: position 110,918 of record NZ_DJUS01000129.1, on the reverse strand, counting down.
GAGAAGAACATCGACCCCGGGTTCAAGGCCCTCAAGGACGAGATCGGCCCGAACGTCCTGGCTTGGGTGTCGGCACCCGGGGAAATGGACGGCATGATGCAGAACGGTGACGTGGTCATGGCCGTCTATGGCAGCGGCCGCGCCGTGGCCCTGCAGGGCACCGGCTTCCCACTCAAGTTCATCTATCCCAAGGAAGGCGGCGTGGCCTTGCTGCTGGCAGCCTGCGGCGTGACACCCAATGCCGAGCCGGCGTTGTCGCAGGCCTTCATCCAGTACGTGCTGTCGCCCGAGGTTCAGGCCATTCAGGCCCGCGAGAACGGTTTCGCACCGGTCAACAAGACCGTTCAATTGAGCCCCGAGCTTGCCGCGCGCATGCCGTACGGTCCGGACAAAGTCAGCGCCTTGATCAAGGTCGATTGGGAGACGATCAACCAGCAGCGCAGCGAATGGACCACGCGCTGGAACCGTACCGTCGAACGCTGATACACCCGCCCCGTTCGATTTCTCCCGACCCTTTCCTGGAGCCGCAGGCGCACGCCTGCGTGGCAACGCCATGGCATTTTTGACACTGGAAGGCCTCGTCAAGAACTACGGTACGTTCAAGGCCATCGATGGTTTGAGCCTGGAAGTGCAGCACGGCGAGTTCGTCGCCCTGCTCGGCCCTTCCGGGTGTGGCAAGACCACCACCCTGCAATCGATCGCTGGATTCGTGCAGCCCACTCAAGGCCGCATCGTCCTCGACGGCCGCGACATCACCCACGTCCGCCCGGAAGATCGCGGCCTGGGCATCGTTTTCCAGAGCTACGCGCTGTTCCCGCACATGACGGTGGCGCAAAACATCAGCTTCGGCCTGGAAATGCGTGGCATGGCCAGGGCCGAGCGCGCCAAGCGCGTAGCCGAGGCACTAGAACTGGTGCGGCTCGGCGGGCTGGGTGAGCGCTACCCCAAGGCCCTGTCCGGTGGCCAGCGTCAGCGGGTGGCGATTGCCCGTGCTCTGGCGATCCGTCCCAACCTGCTGTTGCTCGACGAACCGATGTCCAACCTGGATGCCAAGCTGCGCGAAGAAATGCACATCGAGCTGCGGGCGATCCAGCGCGAGCTGGGTATCACCACCATTCTGGTGACCCATGATCAGGTCGAGGCGATGACCATGAGCGACCGCATCGCTGTCATGCAGCGCGGCCGCATCGTGCAGATCGATACGCCCTTCGAAGCCTACGAACGTCCCCATTCGCCGTTTGCCTCGGCCTTCCTGGGCAAGACCAACGCCTTCGCCGGTGCCGTGCAGCTGCGCAACGAGCGCTGCTGCCATGTGCAGGTGCGCGACACCCTGCTGCACGTGCCCCACGAGGACCGTTCGCTGGGGCTCGACGTCAATGTGTACATCCGCCCCGAGAAGATCCGCCTGACCGAACCGGGCCTGGGACGGATCAATGGCCGCATCAGTCTGCGCGTGTTCCTAGGCAACCTGTGGTTGATTGCCGTGGACAGTCATTTCGGATTAGTCCACATGACCCAGCCGAACCTGGGCCACGTGCCGCCGGCCGAAGGCAGCGAAGTCGGCCTGGACTGGTCGGACGATGACCTGCGGCTGCTCGATCGGGAGGCTGCCCATGGCCAGGTATGACGCCGAACACGTTGGCGCAGCGCCCTGGCTGCTCAGCGGCCCTGCCCTGCTGGTGTTCATCGCCCTGTTGCTGGCGCCGTTGCTGCTGACCGCACTGCTTTCGTTGAACCTGTTCAGCGACACCGAGGGCGTGCTTCCGGCGTACAGCCTGGCCAACTACATCGAGGTGTTCAAGGACGACTATTTCCACGAGATCTTCCTGCGCACCGGGGCCATGGCCTTGGCGGTCACACTGCTGTGCGTCGTGCTTGGCGTCCCGGAAACCATCATCATCGCGCGCATGGCGCCGCGCTGGCGTTCGACCTTCCTGCTGGTGGTGCTGGGTCCGTTGCTGATTTCAGTGGTGGTACGGACCTTGGGCTGGGCGATTCTGCTGGGCAACAACGGTTTGATCAATGACGCCTTGCAAGCCCTGGGCATCACCGACCAACCGGTGAAGATCCTGTTCACCCAGGTGGGCGTGATCATCGCCCTGACCCACGTGCTGGTGCCGTTCATGGTGATCGCGGTATGGGCCACCTTGCAGCGTCTGGACCTGCAAGTCGAATGGGCCGGTCTGTCCCTGGGCGCATCGCGCCTGACCGTGTTCCGGCGCATCATCGTGCCGCAGATCATGCCGGGCATTCTCTCCGGCTCGATCATTGTCTTCGCCCTGGCCGCCTCGGCCTTCGCCACCCCGGCGATCATCGGCGGACGCCGGCTCAAGGTCGTCGCCACCGCCGCCTACGACGAGTTCCTCGGCACCCTCAACTGGCCCCTGGGCGCGGCGATCGCCGTGCTGCTGCTGGTGGCCAATCTGATCATCATCCTGGGTTGCAGCAAGCTGGCCGAGCGCCGCTTCAAGCAAGTCTTCGAGTAGGCCGCCATGCACAAGAACGGTTTTTTCTCGCTGCTGTTCCATATCCTGTTCATCGCCTTCATCGTCGCCCCGTTGCTGGTCGTGATGGCCATGGCGTTCACCGACAAGGGGTACCTGTCCCTGCCCACCGATGGCCTGTCGCTGCGCTGGTTCAGAGCCTTGCTGGACAACCAGGAAATGCTCGACGCGTTCGTGCTGTCGATCAAGCTGGGTCTGGCCTCGGCCACCATCGCTACGTTGCTGGCCATCCCGGCGGCCCTGGCCATCAGCCGCTACGACTTTCCCGGCCGGGGCACGCTCACGGGCTTTCTGCTGTCGCCCCTGATGATTCCCTCGGTGGTGTTGGGGATCGCCTTCCTGCGCTTCTTCTCCCTCGCCCAGATCGGCGGTTCGTTCTGGGCGCTGTGCCTGACCCACGTCATCGTCGTGCTGCCCTATGCCCTGCGCCTGACTCTGGCGTCCACCATCGGCCTGGAGAAAGACATCGAGCAGGCCGCGCTGTCGCTGGGGGCCAAACGCTGGACTGCATTTCGCCGAGTCATTTTGCCGCGCATCCGCACCGGTGTGGTGGGCGGCTGGATGCTGGCGTTCATCCAGAGCTTCGATGAGCTGACCATGACCGTATTCGTCGCCACCCCCGGCACCACCACCTTGCCGGTAGCGATGTACAACCAGATTTCCCAAACCATCGATCCTTTGATCACAGCGGTATCGACCGTGTTGATCGTCGGCACGTTGATCCTGATGCTGGTGCTCGATCGCCTGGTGGGCCTGGACCGTGTGCTCATAGGAGAAGGCAAATGAACCGCTCGACGGCAGCGATCAATGCCGACGTCATCGTCGTCGGTGGCGGGCTGGTGGGCACCGCCGTGGCCTACGGCCTGGCACGCGAAGGGGCCGACACAGTGGTGCTCGATCAGGGTGACGATGCGTTTCGTGCCTCGCGCGGCAATTTCGGCCTGGTCTGGGTACAGGGCAAGGGCTACAACCTGCCCGACTATGCGCGCTGGACCCGGTCTTCAGCTCAGCGCTGGGCCGGCCTGCGCGATGCGCTGCTGGCCGACAGCGGCGTGGACGTCAGCCTCAAGCAGCCAGGCGGTTTTCACATGTGTTTCAGCGATGAAGACTTGCTGGAACGCGAGGCCCGGCTACGGCAGTTGCAGGTCGCAGTCGGTGACTATCCCTTCGAGATGCTCGACGCCGCCGAGCTCAAGGCGCGCCTGCCGCTGATCGGCAAGTCCGTGGTCGGCGCCAGCTATACGCCCCAGGACGGCCACGTGAACCCGCTGAAACTGCTGCGCGCCCTACATGCTTCGGCGCAGCGCCACGGCGCGCGTTTCGTCGGTGGCCAGCACATCGGGCGCATCGAAGGCAGCGCCGGCGACTTCCGCGTCTGGGCTGGCGAGCAGGCCTACTGCGCGCCCCGCTTGGTCTTGGCCGCCGGGCTGGGCAACCCAGGGCTCGCCGCGCAGGTCGGGCTGCATGCGCCAGTTGCGCCCAACCGTGGGCAGGTCCTGGTCAGCGAGCGGGTCCAGCCGTTTCTCGACTACCCCACCATCAATGTTCGCCAGACCGACGAAGGCACGGTGCAACTGGGCGATTCCATGGAAGAGGTCGGCTTCGACGACAGCACTTCCACCGGCGTGCTCTCGGCGATTGCCCAGCGCGGTGTGGCGACTTTTCCGCTGCTGCGCGATGTGCGCCTGATCCGCGCCTGGGGAGCACTGCGGGTGATGAGCCCGGACGGTTTCCCGATCTATCAGCAGTCGACAACTCATCCCGGCGCTTACGTGATCACCTGCCACAGCGGCGTGACCCTGGCCGCCGCCCATGCCCTGCGCATCGCGCCGTGGGTGATGGGCGGCGCGCAACCCGACGAATTGGCCGTGTTCAACGGTGACCGTTTCCTCAGCGACAAGGTGCTTGCCCATGCCCACTGAAGCCCCCCTCCGCGCCCCGCTGTTCCAGGCGCTGGCCAGCGAAACCCGCAGTTGCCGCCGCGTGACCTTGAGCTTCAATGGCGAGCCCCTCAGTGTCCCGGCCGGCATCAGTGTCGCTGCGGCCCTGTTGCTGTCCGGCATCGAGCGCTTTCGCGCCACGCCGGTGAGCGAATCGCCGCGCGCGCCCTACTGCATGATGGGCGTGTGTTTCGAGTGTCTGGTCACCATCGATGGTGTGCCCAACCGGCAGAGCTGCCTGATCGATGTGGCCGAGGGCATGCAGGTGCGCTCCCAAGAGGGCGCTCGCGATCTGCCCTTCGACATGCCAGTGGTCCCCGCTCTGGAGGTGCAGCCATGACAGTGGAATCGGTCGACGTCGTCGTCGTGGGTGCGGGCCCAGCGGGCATGGCCGGAGCCAGCGAACTGGCCGGACTGGGCCTGAGCGTGGTGCTGCTGGACGAGCAAGGCAGCCCTGGCGGGCAGATCTACCGCGGCATCACGCTGGCCCCGCTGAGCCGCCGCGACCTGCTGGGACCGGACTACGCCCATGGCAACGTGCTGGCCAGGGCGCTGGCGGACACGTCGGTGCGGCACGTCAAGGAAGCCGCAGTATGGCAGGTGAGTCGCGATCATCAGGTGAGCTATCTGCATGGCGGGCGCATGCACACCTTGCAAGCCCGCGCGGTGTTGTTGGCCACCGGCGCCATGGAGCGGCCCTTCCCCATCCCCGGCTGGACATTGCCAGGCGTGATGACTGCGGGCGCTGCACAGATCCTGCTCAAGAGCGCGGGCGCCGCGCCAACCGAACCGGTGGTGCTGGCCGGCTGCGGACCGTTGCTGTACCTGCTGGGCTGGCAGTACCTGCGCGCAGGCGTGCCTATCAAGGCCTTGGTCGACACCACCCACCGCGACGACTATTGGCGCGCGCGGCGGCACCTGGTCTCGGCACTGCGCGCGTGGCCCTACCTGCGCAAGGGTCTGCAACTGATGCGCAGCCTGCGCCAGGCGCGCATCCCCCATTTCACGGGTGCCACGGCCCTGGCGGTCGAAGGCAATGATTCAGCCCAGGCGCTGAGCTTCAGCGTTCAGGGCAAGACCGAGCGCATCGCTACCCGGTGCGTGCTACTGCATCAAGGTGTGGTGCCCAACATCCAGTTCAGCCAGTCCTTGCGGGCCACCCATGCCTGGGATCCGCAACAGTTGTGCTTCAGCCCGCTGCAGGACAGTTGGGGTGAACTGGACGTGCCGGGGGTCTTCGTCGCCGGTGATGGCGGCGGCATCGGCGGGGCCCAGGCGGCGGCGCTGCAGGGTCGGCTGGCAGCCTTGGGCATTGCCGCGCGACTGGGCACCCTCGGGGCGCCGCAACGCGACCGGCGCGGGGTGGGTCTGCGCCAGGAATTGAACGACAACCTGCGCATCAGGCCGTTTCTCGACGTGCTTTACCGCCCCCGCGACGAGCATCGCATCCCGGCGGACGAGGTCATCGTCTGCCGCTGCGAGGAAGTCACTGCCGGCCAATTGCGCGAATTCGTCGCCCTGGGCTGCGCCGGGCCGAACCAGGCCAAGTCGTTCGGACGTTGCGGCATGGGGCCGTGCCAGGGACGGCTGTGTGGCCTGACGGTGACCGAAGTGATCGCCGATGCCCGCGCGGTACCGGCCGGCGAGGTGGGCTACTACCGGATTCGGCCGCCGATCAAGCCCATCACGTTGGGAGAGCTGGCCGGTGACTGAGTCTCTGCGCAAAGGCGCTGACGTACTGGTCATAGGCGGTGGTATTCACGGTCTGAGCACCGCCCTGCACCTGGCTCGCGCCGGCGTTCGGGTGACTGTGCTTGAGGCCGAATACTGCGGGCGGCATGCCTCCGGGGTCAACGCCGGTGGCGTGCGCACCCTGGGTCGCCACGTGGAGGAAATTCCCTTGGCACTGGCTTCGCGCACGCTTTGGCACGGCCTGCAGGACGTGCTCGGCGAAGACGGCGGCTTCGTCGCCAGCGGCCAGCTGAAACTCGCCGAGAACGAAGCGGAGTTGCAGGAGTGCCAACGGCGCGTGGAGCAGTTACGGGCCTTGGGTTTTACCCATGAGGTGTTGATCGATCGGCAACAGGTACTGGAGCTGGTACCTACGGTGGCGCCCCATGTGGTGGGCGGTATCTGGGTCAGCGGCGACGGCTACGCGGTGCCCTACCGCACTGTTACCGCCTTCCGTTTGGCAGCGCAAAGGCTGGGTGTGCAGATCTTCGAGCAGACGCCGGCGCAGCGCGTCGAGCGTTCCGCCAACCACTGGCGCGTGGACACGCCTACGGGTGGATATCAATCCGAGCATCTGGTGGTTACGGCTGGTGCCTGGGCCGGGCAACTGGCGGCGCAGGTCGGCGAGCCGGTGCCGGTGCACCCCGAGGGCCTCATGCTCATGGTCACCCACCGCGTGGCACCGTTCTGCGCACCTGTGCTGGGAGCCACGGGCCGAGCGCTGTCGTTCAAACAGTTCGCCAATGGCACGGTGGTGATCGGCGGCAAGCTGGTGGGGTCGGTGGAATTTGCCGCCCGTCATGGCGAGGTGCAGATGGACCGCCTGAGCACCAGCGCACGCACCGTGACCGACCTGTTTCCGCACCTGCGTCATCTGGGCGTCAACCGCGTCTGGGCCGGCGTGGAGGCGTTCACCGCCGATGATATTCCGGTGATCGGCGCCAGCGGCAAGGCCGACCGGTTGAGCTATTCCTTCGGCTTCTGCGGCAGTGGTTTCCAGATGGGCCCTGGTACCGGCCAACGCCTGGCCCAGCAGATTCTTGGCGAGCACTCGCCGATCAGCCTCGACCCCTTTTCCATCGGACGCTTCGCCCAGCAGGCGATGACGCTCGAACAACCTGCAGCAGCCCTTATCCACTCGTGAGGAAATACACCATGCTGGACATCAAACGCATCGAGACCAATCAGCGCATGAGCCGTGTCGTGCAGTGCAACGGCTTCACCTTTTTGGGCGGTCAGACCGCCACCGACCGCAGCCTGGACATCAAGGGGCAAACCGCGCAGGTGCTGGCCAAGATCGATAGCTTTCTGGAACAGGCAGGTCTGGACAAGACGCGTATCGTCACCGCGCAGGTGTGGCTGTCGGATATTCAGGCCAATTTCGCCGGCATGAACGAAGTGTGGGACGCCTGGGCTCCCGAAGGCCACGCCCCAGCCCGCGCCACCGTGGAATCGCGCCTGGCCGCCCCGGACCTGCTGGTGGAAATCACCGTCGTCGCAGCCGGCTGAACCGCGCCGCCTGATTCGCGGGCAGAGGGCTGCGCTGCGGTGAATCAGACAGACCGCATGCACCGCTGCTACAGGGGTACCGCACTCCCCCTGTGGGAGCGGGCTCTGCCCGCGAAGGCTGCGCTGCGGTACATCAGACAGACCGCATGCGCCGCCGACGCGGCTTGCACCGCTGCTACAGGGCACAGCCCGCACACCCCAATCGCCTGCGCAAATATCCCTCTTCCGCAGTTGACGGCCACGTCGATTTGGTGTTTCCTGAAACCGGTTTCAAACTATCGATCGCCTGCCCATAACATCCATAAAAGGACCCAGGCCCGTGACACGTCTCTCCCTCACTGCGCGCCCCCGCGTGACCATGCTCGACGTTGCCGAGCGCGCCGGTGTGTCCAAAGCCAGCGTCTCGCGCTTCATCGGTGAAGACCGTGGCCTGCTGTCCGATGCCATCGCCGGACGCATCGCTCACGCCATCGATGAGCTGGGCTACCGTCCCAACCAGATGGCCCGCGGCCTCAAGCGTGGTCGCACGCGTCTGATCGGCATGCTCATGGCCGACATCCGCAATCCCTACTCGGTGGCCGTCATGCACGGTGTGCAAACCGCCTGCCGCCGCCATGGCTACAGCCTGGTGGTGTGCAACACCGATCGCGATCCGGAACAGGAACATCAGCAGCTGCAGGCGCTGCGAGCCTACAACATCGAAGGCTTGATCGTGAACACCCTGGGCCACCATCAGGAGGAGTTGCGCGAACTGCAACAGGAACTGCCGATGGTGCTGGTCGACCGTAAGGTCGCGCACCTGCCCAGCGATCTGGTAGGTCTGGACAACCAGTTGGCCGTCGACATGGCCCTGGACCACCTCCACGCGCGCGGCTATCGCCACATTGCGCTGGTCAGCGAGCCAGCGGACGGCACCAGTTCCCGGGTCGAGCGCATCGATGCGTTCAAGCGGCGCGCCGATGGCCCGGTGTTCTTCACCGAGCCCGACCTCGGCGAGCGCCTGCGGGACTTTCTAGCCGACGCCCATTCCGGACCCAAGGCGCTGTTCTGCGCCAACGGTGTCGCGGCCCTGGCCTGCACCCTGGCGCTGCGCGCGCTGGACACCCACCGCTGCGAAGACGTCGGGCTCATCGCCCTCGACGACCTCGACTGGTACCCCCTGGTCGGGGATGGCATCACCGCCCTCGCCCAACCCACTCACGCCATCGGCGTGCAAGCCCTGGAGTGCCTGCTGGAGCGACTGGACGGCTCCCAAGCCCCGGCCCAGACGTTTCATTTCACCCCAGAGCTGATCATCCGAGGTTCGACACCGCCGCGCTGAGCCGATTCGGCTGCGTACTGCTTACGTATACCTAAAATTGAAACCGGTTTCAGAGGACAATAACAATGCATCTCTATCCCGTCTCCATCAGCCTTTCCAGCTTCGGTGCGGACTATGTCCATGCGCAGGGTCAGCCCAGCCTGGCGCCGTTGGTTGCCCAGAGCGGCGCCAGCCACCTGGAACTGCGCGAAGAGTTGTTCGACCACTTCGATGCACCTGCCCTGCGCAGCGCAATCGCCGACCAGGGACTGACCTGCGTCTATTCCTCGCCGCTCGAGCTGTGGCAGCCCGGCCAGGCCGCACCCAATCCACAGCTGCAAGAGGCGCTCGCCCGAGCCGTTGCCTGCGATGCAGTGTGGCTCAAGGTGTCGCTGGGCTTCTATTCATCCATCAGCGACCTGAATCTGCTGCACCAGCAACTGCGCGACCAGCCCGTGCGCCTGCTGATCGAAAACGACCAGACCGCCCAGGGCGGGCGAATCGATCCCTTGGTCAAGTTCTTCACCGCGATCGCCGAACAGGGGCTGCCCGTGGGCATGACCTTCGACATCGGCAACTGGCAGTGGCAGCAACAATCGGTGTCGAGTGCGGCGCTGCAATTGGGCCGTTTCGTCGAGTACATCCATTGCAAGGCAGTACAGCGCACGGCGACCGGCAAACTGGTCGCCACACCGCCCGAGCTGACCGACCTGCACCAGTGGTCGCGCCTGCTGCGCCACATGGCGCCGGGCCTGGTACGGGCCATAGAATACCCACTGCAGGGCGCCGATCTGCTGGCCGTAAGCCAGGTACAAGTGGCAACCCTGGCTGCGCTCGGTCAGGCCGCCCAGGAGGTGGCCCATGGCTGAGTTCGACGTGCTGAGCTTCGGCGAAACCATGGCCATGTTCGTCGCCGAACAGACCGGCGACCTGGCCGATGTCACCCGCTTTCACAAGCGCATTGCCGGCGCCGACAACAACGTTGCCATCGGCCTGTCGCGCCTGGGCTTCAACGTCGCGTGGCTCAGCCGCGTGGGCGATGACTCCCTCGGTCGTTTCATCGTTGCGGCCCTGCAGCGCGAAGGCCTGGATTGCAGCCATGTCGCCGTGGATCCGCAACACCCCACCGGCTTCCAGTTCAAGTCGCTGCAGGACGATGGCCGCGACCCCTGCGTGGAATATTTCCGCCGCGGATCGGCCGCCAGCCACATGGGCATCGCCGACGTGCCCCCACGCTTGCTCGATGCCCGGCACCTGCATGCCACCGGCATCCCCCCGGCACTGTCGCCGAGCATGAACGCCTTGACCCGAGGCTTGATGACCGCGATGCGTTCGGCAGGCCGCAGCGTCTCGTTCGACCCCAACCTGCGTCCGTCACTGTGGCCCAGCCAGGCCAAAATGATCGAGCAGATCAACAGCCTCGCTGCCCTTGCCGACTGGGTGCTGCCGGGGCTGGCCGAAGGGCAGCTGCTGACTGGGCAAGAACGCTGCGAAGACATCGCCCGCTTCTACCTGGACCTGGGCGTGCAAGCCGTGGTGATCAAGCTGGGCGCGGACGGTGCCTTTTATTGCAGCGCCCAGCAGCAAGGCTATGTAGCCGGGCGCCCAGTGAACAAGGTCGTCGACACGGTCGGTGCCGGTGACGGTTTCGCCGTCGGTGTCATCAGTGCCTTGCTCGAAGGCCGCGACCTGCCTCGGGCCGCCGCCCGCGGCAACTGGATCGGCAGCCTGGCGGTGCAGAGCCCCGGCGACATGGAAGGCCTGCCGACACGCGCCGCGCTGACGGCGGACGAACACCGATGATCTGAACACACGCCACCCCAGACCGTTGATTCAGCACCCTCTACCTGTTGCGACAATTACAAAATGCTCAGGAGTCAGACCATGCAGAGCCAGACCGCGAAACTCGCCAGCCGTCGCTGGTGGTACATCATGCCGATCGTTTTCATCACCTACAGCCTGGCCTATCTGGACCGGGCCAACTATGGTTTCGCCGCCGCCTCGGGCATGGCCGCCGACCTGAACATCACGCCGGGGCTGTCCTCGCTGCTCGGTGCCCTGTTCTTCCTGGGTTACTTCTTCTTCCAGGTTCCCGGCGCCATCTACGCGCAACGACACAGCGTCAAGCAACTGATCTTCGTCAGCCTGATCCTCTGGGGCAGCCTGGCGACCCTGACCGGCGTGGTGTCCAGCGCCTACTGGCTGATCGTGATCCGCTTCATGCTCGGGGTGGTCGAAGCCGTGGTCATGCCAGCGATGCTGGTCTACCTGTGCCACTGGTTCACCCGTGCGGAACGCTCACGGGCCAACACCTTCCTGATCCTCGGCAACCCGGTGACGATGCTATGGATGTCGGTGGTGTCAGGCTATCTGATCCAGCATTACAGCTGGCGCTGGATGTTCATCATCGAAGGGCTGCCAGCGGTGATCTGGGCGTTCATCTGGTGGCGCCTGGCCGACGACCGCCCGGCGCAGGCCAAATGGCTCAGCCAACAAGAAAAAGATGACCTGCAAGCCGCCCTGGCCGCCGAACAGGTGGGCCTCAAGCCGGTGAAGAACTATGCCGAAGCCTTCCGCTCGGGCAAGGTGATCACGCTGTCGCTGCAGTTTTTTCTGTGGAGCGTGGGCGTCTACGGCTTCGTGCTGTGGCTGCCCTCGATTCTCAAGCAGGGCGCGCAGATGGACATGATCGAAGCCGGCTGGCTGTCGTCCCTGCCCTACCTGGCAGCGGTGATCGGCATGTTGGTGGTGAGCTGGTTTTCCGACCGTCTGCAAAAGCGCAAACGCTTCGTCTGGCCACCACTGCTACTGGCCGCGCTGGCCTTCTATGGTTCTTACGCGTTGGGCAGCGAACACTTCTGGTGGTCCTATGCGCTGCTGGTGATCGCCGGGGCCTGCATGTACGCGCCCTACGGGCCTTTCTTCGCCATCGTGCCGGAAATCCTCCCGGCCAATGTGGCTGGCGGTGCCATGGCGCTGATCAACAGCATGGGCGCCCTGGGCTCGTTCGCCGGTTCCTACCTGGTCGGCTATCTGAATGCCAGCACGGGCAACCCCGGCGCGTCGTACCTGTTGATGAGCGGCGCCTTGCTGCTTTCGGCCCTGTTGACCCTGCTGCTCAAGCCCAGTGGCTGTGATCTGGAGGTAAAACAATCAACGACGGCAGGCCTGAAACCCTGCAAACACTGACCCAGATCATGAAACTCGATGAAATCATTCTGGAATCGCGGCAAACCACACAGCTGTCATCCAAGGGGTGCTACGTTTAATACTCCAAACGCAGCACTCGACAGGCCATCGGTCCGGATGGCCTGTCCCACGGCAGGCGACATGCGACAGGTGGGCGCGATGAACAAGATGACATTTCCCAATGCGTGCCAGGTGATGCGCTGGCACTTTCATCCCATGGGTTTCGAGGGCAGCATGGATGCGCCCAGCAGCATGGTCGCCCGGCTGTTCGATCGCAGCAGCGGCGAAACGCTGCTGACCATCGCCGGTCTGCCCTGCGCGGCCGTCATGAACGCCGCCGACGTGGAGCGCATCATCGAGGCGGTGGAAGCCGAGCTCGAGGCCTTCATTCCGCCCCAGACGCTCAAGGCGGGCTGAGGGCTGCGCCGAAATGACTCTGCACAGTGGCCTGAATGATCCCGGCGGCGTCCTGCGCGGCCTGATCATTGAGCAGCGCCTGCCAGGCGCTGGGCCCGGGCAGATGCCGGGCTCGCTCCAGCAGGGCCGGCCACTCCTGCGCAGGCGGCACGCCGTCCACTCCCAGTGCCACTCGCAACCGCTCCAGTTGCATGGCCTGCAGACGTTGCTCGTCGAACGGACGCTGCTCGGCAATCGCGATCAGGCGGCCACCCAGGTGGGCCACTTCGGCAACGACGTTATCGCCCGCACTGCCCACCACGATCTCGGCGCGCAGCAACTCGGGCAATGGATCGGCCAACTGCCCCAGCAGCGTCAGGTTGACGGGTAATGACAGGTCACTGCTTGGCAGCGGCCCGGCCACGCGGAATCGATACTGCGGACAGCAATCAGCAATGGCCACCAGCGAATCCACGGTAAACGCAGTGCCGCCCTGCCCCGTGATCACCAGCACGCTGCCCTGCTCGGCCTCCACGTGTCCGCGGCCCTGCCCACTGTAACGGGACACCCAGCCGCAGTGATCGGTCTTGCTCGACACCCAGTCGGGCATCTGGCTGCACTCCATGGCCGCCGGATAAGGCGCCAACAGACGCGATGCCGAAGCGTAGGCCTGCAAGTGGGCGGTGTCGGTGCGTTCACCGTGCTGACGCATGTACACGCACGGCACACCGAACAGGCGCGCCAGCATCGCCACCTCGACCGATACGTCCACCACCAGCAGGCACGGCCACGCGTTACGCATCCAGTCGGCCAGAATCCCCATGCGCTCCCGCAGACCGTCCACGGCAAGAGGTGCGTAATGCAGCGCGGGGAAGCTTTCGACGTGCATGCCCGGCGCCGTGTCGCCGGGCAAGAGCAGGCTTCTGACGTTGGACGTATACGGACCGTCAGGCAAACGCGAACCGATCAAGGTGACATCGCAGTCCAGATGGCGGGCGATGGCCAACGCGCGCATGCCATGGCCTGAGCCGTGGTGATGGACGTAATAGCCGACTTGCGGACGTTCAGGCACCGGCTTGGGCCACCTGCCGCAGCAGCGCATCGTAGCGATCGAGCATGACCTCGTGGCTCCACTGCGTTTCGGCATGCAGGCGGCAAGCCAGGCGCGACTTGCGCCGAGCCAGGCGCAGCGCCTGGGCCAGGCCCTCGACATCGCCGCCCGCAGCCAGCGCACCGGTGGCATCGGTCAGCAGATCGCCAACAGCACCACGGGCAAAGGCGGCTACCGGCGTGCCGCAGGCCAGGGCTTCTGCCACTACCAGACCGAAGGGTTCTTCCCAGCAAGGTGTGACCAGCGCCGCGGAGGCACTGGCCAATTCAATGGCCAGTTCTTCGCGCCCCAGATGGCCAAGGTACTGGCACTGGTCACTCAAGCGCGGCTGAATCTGCTCCTTGAAGTAGCGAGGATCGACCGCCTGACCGGCCAAGCGCAACGGCACACCCGCCAGCTTCGCGGCGTCCATGGCCAAGTGGGCGCCCTTGTCAGGTACCAGTCTTCCGAACCAGATGGCGTGTTCCAGCGGTGCAGCGCGCGGTGACCAGGTCTGCAGGTCGATACCGTTGGGAATGATGTGGCACTCGGGTATGACGTCCTTCCACTGCCGTGCATTAGCCTCGGAAATGGTCGCGAAATGCCCCGCACGGCGTTCGCCACTGTAGGCATTGATCAGCTCGAAGAACGGTGGTGTGTGCAATACCGTCAGCATCGGCGTACGAATCATCGATGCCATGGTCGCAGGCACATAGTGCAGGCTGTTGTTGAAGATGACATCGAAGCGACGGTCGTCGATGTTCTGCATGGCCTTGAGGTAGGCGTGATGCTCCTCGATGTACTCGGAACTCAGGCACGCACGGCGACCATCTTTATAGGTGGCGTCGTCCCACACCGGCACGATATTGAGGGCTGGGTCACTGGATGAGCTGGCAAACAGGGTGACGTCGTGACCACGTTGCATCAGCCCGGACGTCACATCGTGGGTGAACGCTTCCAGGCCGCCGGCGAACGGCTGGCGAATGGGATGTTTGATGTGCGTCAGCACACCGATGCGCAACGGGCGAGCGGAAGATGAAGACATCGAGGACGTTCCTGGCACGGATTGCAGCTTTGAGGCTGCGGCACAGGAATGGTTGCATCTAAAGCGCCCCTCGGCCCCTGTAGCAGCGGCGCAAGCCGCGTCCCGGTAAATGCGGTCACCTAGACACACCGCATTGGCCGTCGACGCGGCTTGCGCCGCTGCTATAGGGCAAGGTCGACGAGACCGTGTCAGGCCTTGAGGCTGGCCATGTCGATCACGAAGCGGTACTTAACATCACCGGCGTGCATGCGCTCGAAGGCTTCGTTGATGTTCTTGATGTCCAGCATTTCGATATCACAGGTGATGTTGTGTTCGGCGCAGAAATCCAGTACTTCCTGGGTTTCCTTTATGCCACCGATCAACGAACCGGCCAGCACACGGCGCTTGAGCACCAGGTTGGCTGCGTGCAGCGCAGGGTCCACCGGCTGGATCAGCCCGACGAGAATGTGCACGCCGTCGAAACGCAGGGTTTCCAGGTAGGGGTTCAGGTCGTGAGGCACCGGAATGGTGTCGAGCAAGAAGTCGAAGGTTTCGGCAGCGGCTTTCATCTGCTCGGCATCGGTCGACACGATGACATGGTCGGCGCCCTGGCGGCGGCCTTCGGCAGCCTTGCTCGCCGAACGGGTGAACAGCGTGACTTCGGCGCCCAGCGCCTTGGCGAACTTGATACCCATGTGGCCCAGGCCACCCATGCCCAGGATGCCGACCTTGTCACCCGGCTTGACGCCGTAGTGCTTGAGCGGCGAATAGGTGGTGATGCCTGCACAGAGGATTGGCGCAGCGTTGGCCGCATCGAGGCCGTCGGGAATACGCACCACGAAGTTCTCGCTGACCACGATGCTGTCCGAGTAGCCGCCCATGGTGTTGGTGCCATCGACGCGGTCGGGCGTGGCGTAGGTCATGGTCGGACCTTCCAGGCAGTATTGCTCGAGGTCGGCGTGACAGGCATCGCAGTGCTGGCACGAGTCGACCATGCAGCCCACGCCCACGCGGTCACCGACGGCGTACTTCTGCACTTGGTCTCCGACGGCGACCACGCGGCCAACGATCTCGTGGCCCGGTACCAGCGGATACACGGCGATGCCCCAGTCGTTGCGAGCCTGGTGCAGGTCGGAGTGGCAGACGCCGCAGAATTCGATGGCGATGCTGACGTCGTCGGGGCGCAGGGCACGACGTTCGAAGCTCAGGGGAGCCAGTGGCGTGGTGGGCGAAAGCGCGGCGTAGCCGAGTGCCTTGGACATGTTGAAACCTCTCGAAACGAAGATGATCAGGCGCCGATTGTGGCCCTCACGCGCGCTCGCGGCCATGTCCGATCCTGCGCGATGCATGCCCATTCCTCCGAGCACCCCGCAAACGGGGCCCGAACGTGCGATCATGGAAGACTGATTTCATGCCTGATCCGTGGTATCCCATGAGCCTGACCAAACACCTAGACGCCAACGCCCGCCTGGTGGATCTGATCCGTCCGCTGGCGGTTGCCGATGACTGGATCCCCACCTCCATCGACGGCTTGCGGGTGGTTTCGTGCCGCAGCCATATCGCGCGCACCGCGCAGATCTACGAACCCAGCCTGATGGTGATCGCCCAGGGCAGCAAGCTGGCGTACCTGGGTGAGCGCACCCTGGAGTATGGCGCCGGGCATTACCTGATCCAGGCCCTTCCGGTGCCGTTCGAGTGCGAGACCTTCGCCAGTGAACAGCTGCCTCTGCTTGGTGTGTCGATACCGATCGATCGCACGTTGCTCGGCGAATTGGTCCTGGCCATGGAGCCCGGGCCGAGCCAGGCGCAGACCACCGAGTCGATGACCGCCGTGCCGCTGGACGATTCCATGCGCGGGGCCGTGGAGCGGCTGCTGCAGTGTCTGCACGATCCTCAGGACCGCTTGGCCATGGGCCAGGCTCGCCTGCGCGAAGTCCTCTATACCGCTTTGCGCGGGCCCAATGGCCATGTGCTGCGTGCCTTGGTGGAGCAACAGGGCCAATTCGCCCGCATCGCTGGCGCGTTGTCCTGGCTGCATGCGCATTACGAAGAGCCGTTGCAGGTCGATGACCTGGCCCGTCGCGCGAACATGAGTGCCTCGACCTTCCATGAGCATTTCAAGCGCAACACCCTGGCCTCGCCGGTGCAGTACATCAAACGCCTGCGCCTGCTCAAAGCCCGCGCGCTGCTGGTGGCCGACGGCATGAACGTCAGCCAGGTCGCGTTGAGGGTGGGCTACCAGAGCAGTTCGCAGTTCAGCCGCGAGTACAAGCGCCTCTTCAACCACAGCCCAGGCCAGGAACGCGACCTGCGCTGAATCCCAGCGCAACGTCAGGTACAGCACCGCCCCTGTAGCAGCGGTGCAAGCCGCGTCCGGCCTCACCGCGTGGCATCAGACCCACCGCACCCACCGCCGACGCGGCTCGCGCCACTGCTACACAAGCGCCGCGATCCCCTGTAGCAGCGGCGCAAGCCGCGTCCGGCTTCACCACGTGGCATCAGGCGTTCCGCCGTCAGGTTTCGCGGACGACCAATTCGAAGCCCAGATCGATCGCCTGGGCGCAATGACGCTTGCCATCCATGCTGTCGAGCAGCATCTGCGCCGCCTTGCGGCCGATTTGCGCACGCGGGGTGCGGATCGAGGTCAAGCGCGGTACCAGGTGGGCCGACCCCGGCAGATCATTGAACCCCACCATGCCGACCCGATCAGGAACGGCAATGCCCTGGCGCTGCGCTTCGTAAATCGCGCCCTGGGCCAGATCGTCGTTGCAGAAGAACACGCCGTCCACATCCGGATGCCGACGCATCAGGTCGGCGAACAACTCGCCACCCAGGCCGATCGACGAAGGCTGCGGGCACAGCACTTCAAGTTGCGGATCATGCACCCCTGCCGTCTCGAGCGCCGCCCTGAACCCCTCGGCCCGCTGCATCACGCGTGGATCGAGCTGCGCTGCCACGTACCCCAGGCGCCGACGCCCGGCGTCCAGCAGATGCCGCGCCGCCACACTTCCGGCCTGCTCCTGGGAAAAGCCAACGCAGGCGCCTTGGCCCTCAGCACCCAGCTCCATCATGTGCACGCACGGCACACCGCTATTGTGCAACATGACCTGGGAGCGTTCGCTGCGGCTCATGCCGGTCAGCAGCATCCCACCCGGCTTGTAGGCGAGGTAGTTGCGAATGAGGTTTTCTTCTTCGTCGACATCGTAGTGGTAGTTGCCGATCAGCACTTCCAGCCCACGCGGACGCATCACTTCATGGATGGCTTCCAGTGTGTCGATGAACAATTGGTTGGAGAGAGAAGGAATGAGCACCACCACCGACTGACTCTGCGCCGACGCCAGCGCCCGTGCCGCCGGATTAACCACGTAACCCAGTGCCTGCGCGGCTTCCAGCACTTTGCTGGCCAGTTGTGGAGCAACCGTGGACACCCCGCGCAATGCGCGCGAAGCGGTAATGGGGGAAACACCTGAAAGTTTGGCAACTTCGGCCAGGGTCGGCAGGCCGGTTGCGCGTGAGCCGATTCGCGCCATGATTCTTGTTGTTATCTACTTGCAATGAAAAAGAGTTGAGGTAAGGTAGCGCTGTCTCGAATCCAGAGCAATAATGATTTGTGCCTTGCTATTACTGCAGGCTGCACCAGACTGCTTTGACAAGATCAATAAGATGAGGGCGCCGTATCCATACCCGGTGCGCCCCAGCAGGAGTGACTTGATGAATGCCCCTCTGAACGCTTTGGTGGTGATGGGAGTATCCGGCTGCGGCAAGAGCAGCGTCGGTGCCGCCATCGTCGGTCGCAGCGGCGGCCGCCTGATCGAAGGCGACAGCTTTCATCCCGAAGCCAACATCGCCAAGATGAGCGCCGGCACTCCCCTCGACGACCAAGACCGCGCCGGCTGGCTGCTGCGTCTGGGCGAAGAAATGCGCGCCTGTATCGAATCGGGACAGCGCCCGGTACTGACCTGCTCCGCCCTCAAGCTCAAGTATCGCGAAACCCTGCGCAATGCCGTGCCCGGCCTGGGCTTCGTGTTTCTCGAACTGACCCGCGAAGAAGCCGCCAATCGCGTTGCTCACCGGCCCGGTCACTTCATGCCGGCCAGCCTCATCGACAGCCAGTTCGCTACCCTGGAACCGCCCACCGGTGAAGCATTGACCCTGCCCCTGGATGCCACAGTCCCCATCGTGGAGCTGGCGCAGCAGGTGGAAAACTGGCTGGTCGAGCATGGCGCTTCCACGCTGGCTTGAACGGCTTTTGAAGACAGCGCTGTCTGAGCTTTCCGCCCGGCAGCGCCCGATGTTCCCAACCACAACCGTTGCGCCCACAACAACGACAACACGAGGCAGACCTTTATGTTTGGCTTAGCTCACGACACCTACTTGCTGCTTGATGCACTGGTCACCATCATTGGTCTGATCGTGCTCATCACCCAGTTCAAGGTTCACCCCTTCGTCGCCCTGACCATCGCGGCGATCTTCCTGGGCCTGACATCCGGTCTGCCGGTGGTCAAGGTCATGAAGTCGTTCCAGGATGGCTTCGGTGGGGTCCTTGGCTTCGTCGGCATCATCCTCGCGCTGGGCACCATGCTCGGCAAACTGATGGCCGACTCGGGCGGCGCCGACCAGATCGCGCAGACCTTGATCCGCAAGTTCGGGGTCAAGCGCATCCACTGGGCGATGATGTTCTCCGCCTTTCTGGTCGGCATCCCGCTGTTCTTCGAGATCGGCTTCGTACTGCTGATCCCGCTGGTGTTCATCGTGGCCCGCCGTTCCGGCGTGTCGCTGGTGAAGATCGGCATCCCGCTGCTCGCTGGCCTTTCGGTGGTGCACGGCCTGGTCCCGCCACATCCGGGCCCGCTGCTGGCCATCGGCATCTTCAACGCTGATATCGGCAAGACCATTCTCTACGGCCTGATCGTCGGCCTGCCCACCGCGATGATCGCCGGCCCGATCTTCGGATCGTTCATCTCCAAATACATTCCGGGCAACCCTTCCAAGGAGTTGATGGACCAGATCGCCAAGGAGTCGGACAACCAGAACCTGCCCAGCTTCGCAGTGACCCTGATCACCATCCTGCTGCCCGTGTTCCTGATGATGCTCAAGACCTTCGCCGACGTGGCGCTGCCGGCGGAAAACCTGTTCCGCCAGTGGATGGACTTCATCGGTCACCCGATCACCGCCCTGCTCGCTGCCCTGCTGCTGGCCTTCTACACCTTCGGCGTGGCGCGCGGTTTCGACCGGGCGAAGATCATGAAGCTGCTGGACCAGAGCCTGGCGCCCACTGCGGCCATCGTGCTGATCGTCGGTGCCGGCGGTGGCTTCAAGCAGATGCTGGTGGACACCGGTGTGGGCAACATCATCGGGCAGATGGCCGTGCAGGCCGAGGTCAACCCGATCCTGCTGGCCTGGCTGGTGGCTGCGGTGATTCGCGTCGCGACCGGTTCGGCGACGGTGGCGACCATTACCGGCGCGGGCATCGTCGCCCCGGTCATCGGCATGATGCCGGGCGTCAATCGTGAACTGCTGGTGCTGGCTACCGGCGCCGGCTCGGTGATCCTGTCCCACGTGAACGATGCCGGTTTCTGGCTGGTCAAGCAGTACTTCAACATGACCGTCACCGAAACCCTGAAGACCTGGACCGTGATGGAAACCATCCTGTCGGTGGTGGGCCTGATCTTCATCCTGCTGCTGTCGCTGGTGGTCTGATCCCCAGCCCGCTCCCACACGAGTACAGTTCATTTCACTCTGTGGGAGCGGGTCTCTGCCCGCGAAAGCCGCCCCGCAAATCAACGCCGCTTCAAACGATCGATGATCACCGCGATCAACAGGATCGTCCCGCGAATCACGTACTGATAGAACGTGTCGATGTTCTTCAGGTTCATCGCGTTCTCGATGATCGCCAGAATCAGCACCCCGGCGATCACATGGCGGATCATGCCGATCCCCCCTGCCAGCGACACCCCGCCCAGCACACACGCTGATATCACCGTCAATTCGAAGCCCTGGCCGATCATCGGCTGGCCCGAGGTCATGCGCGACGCCAGTACCACCCCTGCCAACGCACCGATCACGCCATGTACGGCGAAGATGATGATTTTGGTGCGGTCCACATGCACGCCGGCCAGCAAGGCAGCTTCCTGGTTGCCGCCGATGGCCATGGTGTTGCGGCCATAGGTGGTGTAGTTGAGCAGCCAGCCGAAGAAGATGAAGCAGACGATGGTGATCAGAATCGGCACCGGCACGCCCAGCAACTGGCCGTTGCCGAAGACGAAGAAGTCCTCCTGCATCACGCCGACCGCTTTGCCGTTGGAAAAGATATAGGCCAGCCCGCGCACGATCTGCATGGTGGCCAGGGTCGCGATCAGTGCATTGATGCGCAGCTTGGCAATGACGATGCCGTTGATCAGACCGACGATCAGCCCCATCAACAGGGCCGCGCCAACGCCCAGCAGCACGCTGTCGGTGTCACGCATGACCACCGCCGCAATGACCCCTGCGCAGGCGATCACCGAACCCACGGACAGGTCGAAGTGCCCCGACGCCAGGCAGTAGAGCATGGTGCAGGCGGCGATGCCGGTGGTGGAAATGGCCAGCCCGAGCCCGCGCATGTTCAGCGGCGAGAGAAAATTGTCGATGAACATCGTGCACAGCACGAAAATCGCCAGCGCCGCGAGCAGCATGACCCACTCGTCCAGAAAGCGACGCAGGTTGAGGCCTTGGCGGGGCGCCGGCAGCGTGTTTTGCGTAGACATATGCACCTCTATTGTTATTGTTCAGCCGCGAGTGCGCGGCAGTGCCAATTGCAGCAACCTGGATTCCTGCGCCTCTTCGCGCAGGACTTCGCCGGTCAGCGCACCTTCGCTCATCACCAGGATGCGATCGCTGATGCCGATCACCTCCATCAGGTCGCTGGACACCACGATCACCGCGATGCCGTCGGCGGCCAGCCCATGAATGATCTGGTAGATCTCGGCCTTGGCGCCGATGTCGATGCCGCGCGTGGGCTCGTCGAGCAGCAACACTTTCATTGGCATCGACAGCCATCGGCCGAGAATGGCCTTCTGCTGATTGCCGCCTGAGAGGTACATGATCGGCTGCTCGGCAGACGGGGTCTTGATGTTCAGCGCCTTGATCTGGCGCGCGGCGTTTTCCTTCTCCCACGGGCCCTGCACCAGGCAGCCCAGTGTGAGATGGCGGTCGCGGGCACCGATGTTGATGTTCTCGGCAACGCTGGCCAGCGGCACGATGCCTTCCTTCTTGCGGTCTTCGGGACACAGCAGAATGCCCGCGGCGATGGCGTCCCGTGGGTTGGCCAGGGTCAGCGCGCGGCCGTCCAGGGTCAGGCTGCCGGCCTTGCTCGTCGCCAATCCGGACAGCAGCCGCAGAAGCTCGGTGCGGCCTGCACCCACCAGACCGAAGAAACCCAGTACCTCGCCTTTGGCAACATTGAAGCTGATCGGCTCCTGCAACCCTGGGCCCAGCAAACCCTCGACACGCAGTGCCTCGCCCTGGTGAGGACGGGCACGATAGTTGTAGATGTCCTGGATATCGCGGCCGACCATGCAGGTCACCAACTGGTCATGGGTCAGCTGGGCCATGTCGTCGAAGGTGCGCACGTAGCGCCCGTCCTTGAACACCGTCACCGCGTCGCAGATGCGGAATATCTCTTCCATGCGATGGGACACGTACAGCACCACCCTGCCCTCGTCGCGCAGCTTGGCAATGATCGCCATCAGCCGATCGATCTCTCGCGCCGAAAGGCTACTGGTCGGTTCGTCGAAGGCAATCACATGGGCATTGCGCGACATGGCCTTGGCGATCTCCACCAACTGCCGCTGCCCCAGCGACAGACTGCCCAGCCGCTGGCGCGGATCGATCTCGTCGGCCAGCCCGGCCAGCAATTCGCTCGCCCTGCGCAGCATGGCGCCGCGATCGATCAAGCCGAACCGCGACGGCATGTGCCCAAGCAACAGGTTCTCGGCAACGCTCATTTCCGGCACCAGATGCAGTTCCTGGTGGATCACCGCCACGCCACTGCCGATGCTTTCTGCTGCCGATTTGAAGGCCATGGTCTGGCTGCCGATCTGCAGGCTACCAACACTGGGCTGATAGGCGCCGCCAAGAATCTTCAGCAAAGTGGACTTGCCGGCACCGTTCTCGCCCATCAGGGCATGCACACTGCCGGGGCGAACTTCGAAGCTGATGTCCGACAGGGCGCGCACGCCTGGAAAATTCTTGCCGATACCGTTGAAACGCAATGACTCTACACGCATGGATACCACTCCAGAGCAGGCATCACGGCAGGCCGTGAAGAAGCGGCCTCTGCCGGGGCAGAGGCCATGGGTCAGATCAGTTCCACAAACCGATCTTTTCCAGTTCCTGCTTGAAGTTCTCGCGCGTGATCAAGGTCACGTCATCCATGGCGGTGTATTTGGGCGGTTCTTTGCCGGTGGTGACCCACTCGAACATCATGCTCGCCGTGTTGTAGCCCTCGGTATGGGGGCTGGGCAGCATCGAGCCGAAGAAGCCGCTATTGGCCTTCTTCAGTTCACCGATGGCATCGGTGCCATTGATGCCGATACCGATCACGTTGGCAGCGGCGAACCCGGCGCTTTCGGTGGCGCGCACGCCGCCCAGCACGGTGTTGTCGTTCATGCCGCCGATGATCAGGTTCTTGGCGCCAGCCGGCAGCTTGACCAGGGTCGAATTGGTGGCGTCCATGCTGCCCGGCACGTCGAGGGTCTTCTGCGGGGCGAAAAGAATATGGTCAGTCGGCAGACCAGCAGCCTGCAAGGCCTTCACGGAACCGTCGGTGCGCTTCTTGCCGGTGTCCAATTCGTTGTAGGTGTTGATGATCGCGTAGGTGTCTTTCCAGTCCCAGCCGCGCTTCTTGGCTTCGCCGGCCATGGCCATGCCTTGTTTCTCACCCACCTCGAAGGCCGCCATACCCAGGTAAGGCACATCTTCCATGAACTGACCCTTGGCATCGACGAAGCGATCGTCGACGGCCATTACCTTCATGTCGTTGAGCTTGGCCTTGGCGACGATGGCAGGGCCCAGCGCCACATCCGGCGGGCAGATGACGAAGCCCTTGACGCCGTTGGCGGCCAGGCTGTCGATAGCGGAAAGGGTTTTCTCGCCGTCGGGCACGGCGATCTTGATGACCTTGAAGCCTTTGTCCTTGCCGGCTTTTTCGGCGAAGGCCCACTCGGTCTGGAACCAGGGCTCTTCAGCCTGCTTGACCAGGAAGCCGATCTTGACCTCTTCGGCCCAGGAAGCCGCTGGGCCTGCGAACATCGCGGCGGTCAGGGCGGCACAGCACAGGGAACGGATCCCGTGACGACTCAACATAGCTAACTCCTTATTTTTATTGAATAGCTACAGCGTCCAGCAACATCAGCGAATAGTCATACCATATATCAGGATGTCCATTTGTAACGTAACGTCACGTTTATGCCGTCGACGGCGGCGTGTCGTCGATCCTGTCAGAAATGACACCACGATCGATCTGCCAAATAGTATTACCATTTATTTTTACGGACGTCGAATTTCAGCTATACCTGCCAGTGCAGCCATCGCCGGAGCCCGGTTGTCCAAGCCCGGGATCCAGCCATTTCCTATAAAAAACTACGGAACGCCTTACATGCCTATTCATCAAAAACTGCTCAGCGCCATTGGATTGACCCTCATGACTGCTTCCATTTCTGCCCACGCGGCAGGCTTGACTTCGACCCGCGAAAGCTTCGGCGCGCTGCCCGACGGCACGCCGCTGGAAAAGATCACCCTGAGCAACAGCCATGGTATGAAAGCCAGCATCATCACCTACGGCGCGACCTTGCAGGCGCTGCATGTGCCTGACAAAAAGGGCGAGGTTGCGGATGTGGTACTGGGCTTCGATGACATCAAGGGCTACCAGGCCAACCCCACCGTGTATTTCGGCGCCACCATCGGCCGCTTCGGCAACCGGCTGGCCGACGGCAAGTTCAGCCTGGATGGGCAGACCTATTCGGTGCCGCTCAATGACAAGAGCAATGCACTGCACGGCGGCACACGCGGATTCGACAAGCACGTCTGGGCCGTCGAAGCCAAACAGGATGGCGACCGTGTCGCTGCGACCTTCACCTATCGCTCGCCCGACGGCGACATGGGCTTCCCCGGCACACTGGCGACCGAAGTCACCTACAGCCTGAACGAGCGCAACGAGCTGCGCGTGGAGTACAAGGCCACGACCGACAAGCCGACCGTGCTCAACCTGACCAACCACAGCTATTTCAACCTGGCCGGCGCCGGCAGCGGCGATGTGCTCAAGCAGGTTGCAACCCTGCATGCGAGCCGCTACACACCGGTCACGGCGAAGTTGATCCCCACCGGCGAGCTGGCGCCGGTGAAAGGCACGCCGATGGATTTCCTGGCGCCTACTGCCATTGGCAAGAACATCCAGGCCAAGCATGAGCAATTGACGTTCGCCGAGCCCAAACAGGGTGGCTTCGATTTCAACTGGGTACTGGACACCGAAGGCGACCTGAAGCGCGAAGCGGCGAAGGTGACCGACCCGGCATCGGGTCGTACCCTGACCCTGTACACCACTGAACCGGGTGTGCAGTTCTACACCAGCAACTTCCTCGACGGCACGGTTCGCGGCAAAGGCGGCAAGCTGTACCCGCACTGGGGCGCTTTCACTCTGGAAACGCAACACTTCCCCGATGCGCCCAACCAGCCCAACTTTGCCAGCACCCGCCTGAATCCCGGCCAGACCTACACCCCGACCACGGTGTTTGCGTTTTCAGCGGAGTGATTGCCCGTTCGCGGCCGCGGATCGTGGCCGCATTTTCGCTGGGCAAAAAAAACCACCGCACTGACGTGAGGTGGCTGAAAATTAACCAAAGAGAGTCGAAGCAGAGCACTTGGCCAGTCGCCATGCGGGGGGAAGAATCAGCGCCTGGCCCTGTATTCATCTTCGACAGCAAAGATACCAGCCGAAACAACCCGCCACTATTGCGTTCGTCAATAGTCATTATCGACATATCGAGCGCACCTTTTGTAATCACCATCGCGACTGCATCTGCACACCCCCGACATCATCACGTACACTCGATTGCGTTAACATCTTGAAACGTATGCGCTCATCGCGTGACCCATTGACTGGCACAAGAACGTCGACTTTGAAACGCACCTCTACCGCTATCTTTTCCCAGCCCGGTTTCCGCGCTTTCCTCATGGTGCGCCTTGCGGCCATGTTCGCCATGCAGATCCAGGCGATCGTCGTCGCCTGGCACATGTACGACATGACCCGCCACCCGTTGACCCTGGCCTATGTCGGCCTGGCTCAGTTCATCCCCATGGTGCTGTTGCTGTTGCCAGCGGGCGATCTGCTGGACCGCTTCGATCGACGCCGGATTCTGCAGATCAGTTGGGGGGTGTCCGTGCTCTCCTCGGCCGCCTTGCTGTGGCTGGCCCTGACTGAAACCGTCGACACCTGGCCGTACTATGTCGCGCTGTTCGTGTTCGGCTGCACCCGTGCCTTCACCGGGCCGGCGGTGCAAAGCTTGCTGCCGCAGATCGTTGCCCGCGAACACCTGGCCCAGGCCATCGCCACCAACAGCATGATCATGAAAGTGGCGGTGATCGCCGGCCCATTGCTGGGCGGGCTGTTGTATGCCGCTATCGGCGGCTGGACGTTCGGCGTCTGCCTGCTGGGTTTCGCGATCGGTGTCCTGCTGTTGCAGTGGGTACCCAGCGTGTGCATCGTTCGCCCGGTCGACGATCAGACCACTGCAGTAAGTCGCTTCACCGCCGGTATCCGCTTCATCACCTCACGCCCCATCATTCTCGGTGCCATCTCTCTGGACCTGTTCGCAGTGCTGCTGGGTGGCGTCGTCGCCTTGCTGCCGATCTATGCCGCCGAAATCCTGCATGTGGGCCCGGCCGGGCTTGGTCTGTTGCGCAGCGCCATCGCACTGGGCGAGTTGGGCATGGGCTTCTATTTGAGCATCCGGCCGCTCAATGCGCGCATGGGCCAGCGCATGTTCCTGGCAGTGGCGGTGTTCGGTGTGGCCAACCTGGTGTTCGCCTTGTCGACCTGGTTCTGGGTGTCCTGCGCGGCACTGTTCGTCGCGGGTGCAGCGGACATGATCAGTGTGTACATCCGCTCTTCGTTGATCCAGTTCGCCACCCCCGATGACATGCGCGGACGGGTCAGCGCGGTCAACATGCTGTTCATCGGCTCTTCGAACGAGTTGGGCGAGTTTCGCGCCGGCGTCAGTGCTACCGCGCTGGGCACCGTTCCAGCGGCGTTGTTCGGCGCCATCAGCACATTAGTGATCGTGGGGCTGTGGACCCGCTTGTTCAGGCCGCTCTGGACCATCGAGAACAACGAGCAGGCCCTGCCGGAACGTCAGAAGCAGCCAGGCTGATCAAGGCCTGGCGGCACCGCGCGGGGCGTTGCTGCGGAACCACTCTTGATTGGCTTTGAGCTCGGCACGCAGTTGGGCGACGAGTTCCGCGATGGCGCGGCTGTTGGACAGCGGCTGGGTATTCACGCCTACCATCAGCAGGTCGACCTGCCCACTGGCCGGGTCCGATACCTCGACCGTCATGGTGCCGCCGGGATTCAACGTGCAATGACAGCACAGCGGGGCAAAGCTGGCTTCGACAATGCGGCGCATTTCGTTGGTGGGAATCATGTCGCGGTTCTCCTGGCAATGTCATGACTGGAGACTTGTCGCAGCGGGTGTGCGCCGTCACGGGACTTGGAAGGCGCAGACACGCTTCACGCGTGGTCACGGCAGGCACACGGCGAGCGCTGCCTGCACAGGCTAACAGAGTCAGTCCTTGGTGCCATAGGGCGGATACGCGTCTGTGTCACCCGTCTCGTCGGATTGCTCGCTTTCAGGCTTCTTAGCAGGCTTGGGCGGATCGATCTGCGGATCGGCCAGATCGGGTGAGTCCGGGTCGAAACCCAGGTCGTCGTCGGGCTTGGTGTCGTTGCTCATAAATGCTCCGGTCGTGGGTGTGCCAATCGGTGGGATGCCTCGGTGCAGCCTCAGGCCACCCCTGGTGGAATCCCGTCCTTGTTGAAGTCCTTGAGCCGCTCCTTTTCTTCCGGTGTGGAATGGGCAGGCGTCTGGTCCTCGGTGTCATCGGCGGGCGGTTGCTTGTCATCGGCCATGATCGGTTCCTGTCGGTGAGGGGTTCAAGACTGTGAGCCTGCGGACCGATCGTGGGTTCCGTCCAATGTCACAGCGGTGTGACTGACGCATCGGCAGCATGAAACTTTCACCGAGGTCAGGGACTCAATGTGCAGCCGCGCCTCTACGAGCGCTGCAGGCATATGACTACCCGAGGAATACACGATGATCGCTCGCTGGCGCTGGGCCCTGGGTCAGATGACCAAACGCTTGTGGTTTCGCGCGAGCCTGTTTTCCCTCGCGGGCATTGCCACGGCGCTGATCGCCATCGTCTTCAAGGATTTCGTTCCCGCCGACCTGCCGACGCGGATCGGCGCCGACTCGGTCGACAAGATCCTGGCAATCATCGCCTCCAGCATGCTCGCGGTGACCACCTTTTCGCTCAGCACCATGGTCAGTGCCTACAGTGCCGCCAGCAGCGGCGTGACGCCTCGGGCGACCTCACTGGTCATGGAGGACACAACCACCCAGAACGCCTTGGCGACCTTCATCGGCTCCTTCCTGTTCAGCCTGGTCGGCATCATCGCCTTGAGCACCGGAGCCTATGGCGCGCAAGGGCGGGTGGTGCTGTTCGCCGTCACCATCGTCATGATCATCCTGATCGTCTACACCCTGCTGCGCTGGATCGATCACCTGTCGAAGCTCGGCCGCGTCGGCGAGACCATCGACCGTGTCGAAGCCGCGGCGCTGCAATCACTGAAGAACCGCGCGCAATGGCCATACATGGGCGCTGCGCCCTACCCTGTCGACCAGGCCCTGACAACGGCCGGTCATAGCGTGCGCAGTGATCAGACCGGCTACGTCCAGCACATCGACGTCGCCGCGCTCGGCGTCCTGGCCGAGAAGCACGGGCTGCGCATCTATGTGGAAGTGCTGCCCGGCGCATTCCTGCATCTGGGTGCGCCAATCGCCCGACTCGTGAGCGACGAGGGTGCTCAAACCGGGACCACCGAAGCGCTCGCACCGGCCATCCGCGACGCCGTGACCGTCGGCCTGCGCCGCAGTTTCGAGCAGGACCCGCGCTTCGGCATTTCGGTGTTGGCAGAAATCGCGTCACGCGCATTGTCGCCGGCCACCAACGACTCGGGCACGGTGATCGACGTGATCGGCCGCGGAGTCAGGTGCCTGACCGCCTGGCACGTTCACGGCGCAGTTGAGCACCAACCATCCGAGATCAACGCCAGTTGCCAACGCGTCTATGTACACGGCTTGCTGATGGCCGACCTGTTCGATGACTTTTTCACCTTGGTAGCACGCGACGGCGCCGGGCTTCTGGAAGTCGACATTCGCATGATCAAGGCGCTGATCAGCCTGAACGACATCAGCCCCGACGTGTTCGGCGCGCAATGCCGCCTGCACGCTCAGTGGCTGCTGAAACGAGCAGAACTCGCCCTCACGCTGGATGAAGAAAAACAACGATTGCATACCCTGGCCAAGCCGTTGCTTGACTGAACACGCCGTTCTCATGCCCCGTGCAATCCGCTAGACCCATGCCCCTGAACTTGTCCCGCACATCAGGGGCCTTAGTTGACACTGCACCTGCAGACAACGGCTGTTCAAACAGGAATCGATGATGAAGATAGCTTGCCTGGCGTGGGGATCACTCGTCTGGAAGCCCGGGGTATTACCGGTCTGCAGTCCGTGGCATGAAGATGGTCCGTCTTTTCCCATCGAGCTTTGCAGAGTGGGAGATGGCGGTGAGCTGGCCACGGCAATCTGCCTGAATGCACCCGCACGTCCCGCGCTTTGGGCCCTGCTGGACAGCGCCAGCCTCGAGCACGCCTGCGAGGCGCTGCGTGAACGTGAACAGATCCCGCGCACCCGCGACGACGGAATTGGCACTTTCCTCCGCAGCAAAACGGATATGGGTGTGATTGCCAGATGGGCTCAAGTAAAAGAAGTGGACGCAGTGATCTGGACCGCCCTTCCTCCCCGCTTCGCTGGAATCGAGGCACGGGCGCCCACCGTGGATAACGTGATCGGCTATCTAACGGGATTGACAGGGGAAGTCAGGGAACACGCAAGAGAATACATAGAACGACTGCCGCAACAAATCAATACGCCTTATCGAGAAGCAATCGAGAACTCGCTGGGCTGGAAAAGACAGATATAAGAGGAAGAACATAGCCGCATTATTGCGGCACTTCCCGACCGTTCGACCGGCACCGAGCCTGGCGTCGAACGATCTGGAAGAAGCAGTGCTACACGACAGATCAGCGACGCAGGAAGCGGCTAACCAGTACGAACACGGCGGCGCCGATGGCCAACGAAGCGCCTGGCTTTTCCTTGACGAAAGCGGACACATTGTTCAAAGCGTCGCCATAGGTCTTGGTCAGTTGGCCAGCCGCTTCGCGACCTGCGCCTTCGGCTTGCAGGGAATGGTCACCGACCAGTTTGCCGACGGCACCTTGAGCCTTGCCAGCAATCTTCTCTGCTACGCCTTCGATCTGTTCGCTTTTCATGTTAGTCCCACCTTGATCAATATTGAGTGACAGTATTTAAAGTATGTAAGCGGAAAAGCTACGTACTTATTGCATCATCTTAGGGCGTTGCGTCCTGCAAATAGTTCCAACGCTATTTTCTACTTTCATCATTGAAAGATTCTTGCGGACAATCCTCGTGTCAGGGACTCACGGCTTCGAGTGGCGCACTGATCGACAGCGATCGCAGGTAATCGCCGAATCCTTCGCGGCAACGGCAATCCAGACGTGCGCTGGTGGTCACGCAATTCATGGAAGTCCAGGTGATCGAAGCACCTGCCTCGTTCAGGTCCGCTACCAGATGGACGTCTTCGTGGGCTTTCAAAGGTTTGAAACCGCCCACCTGACGGTACGCCCGAGCGCTGACACCCATGTTGGCGCCGTGCACGTGCTTGTGGCCTTCGACGGGGGTATAGAGCGCGTCGTAGCGGGTGCGAACTTCTTCGGCGTGCAGCGACCAGTCATCGATCCGGACCGTGCCGCACACCGCGTCGGTCCGAAAGCGCAGCTGATCCACCAACCAAGTGGCGGGTACCACGGTATCCGCGTCGGTGAACGCGAGCCAGCGCGCGCCCTGCCCCAGCATCAGCTCGGCGCCCGCAGCACGGGTGCGACCGACATTGCAGTGGGATACGTCCAGGCTTTGCACCGGATAGCGGCTGACCACCCGTTGAGTCCCGTCGGTGCATTGATCCAGCACGATGACTACGCAGACCTCTTCACCTGCCAAAGCCGGATGCTCACCCGCAATCAGCAACGACTCGATGCATTGGGCAACCACTGCTTCTTCATTATGGGCTGGGACAATGATTCCGATCATGGACAATACCTGTCGTGGGGAGGCCGGCATCCGGCGGCTGTAAGTCTCTTGACCTATCTATCGCGCGTTCGTTGCAGATAGATACGACGGGTGGTAGTACGCTAAATGTTCATTCTTTTTTATCACTCGAACGCTTCCAGCCTATTTCCGTTGATTGCCGGTCACAGGCAGTCACAAGACCGAGCGAATTAATGGGAGGCCAGGGGATCAACCGAATCAGTCACCTTGATGAGGCAAGCAGCGATGAACACTCGAACGACCGGCGTGGGCTACCTGCACTGCATTGTGCTGCTGGCCCTGATCGTCTCGGGCTGGCAGCCAGTGGACCGGCAGACCTGGCTGATCGAAAACATCCTGGTACTGGTGGGGGCCATGGCCGTGTGGACCACTCGAAAGCAGTTTTACTGGAGCCGTCGATCGTGGATCATGGTGATCGGGTTCTTGTGCCTGCATGAGGTGGGCACGCACTTCACCTATCCCGAGGTGCCCTACAACTCGGCGGTCTATCTGATCAGCGGTATGGACGTGAATGCCGCGTTCGGCTGGGAGCGCAATCAATACGATCGCTTCGTCCACCTGGCCTATGGACTGCTGCTGAGCTTGCCGCTGCGGGAAATCGTCAGCGAAAAATGTCATTTGAAGGGTGCATGGGCGTCGCTGATCGCCTGGTCGCTGGTGCTCTCGACCTCGATGCTCTACGAACTGATGGAGTGGGCTGGGGCTACGTACGCAGGCGGTGGCGACTCGGCCTTCGTCGGCGCTCAGGGCGATGTCTGGGATGCTCAGAAGGACATGGCGGTGGCCGCTGCGGGTTCGCTGGTGGTGTTGATCTGTCGCGGCCACGCCTTGCGCGACAAGGTTTCGGCACTGCGCGGCCGCCTGACGCCGAACTGATCCGGCGCAACGGTCAGTGCATCAGGACGTAACCCAGCATCTGCTTGGCCAGACGCCACGGCTGCCAGGCCGAGAGGTGGTCGAAGATCCTGCCGGAGTTGCCCATCACACCCATGACGGTCACGTAGACGACGCCCTTCCTGATCAATCTCGATAGCTTCTTCTTGCTGTAGCGCAACAATCAGGACACCTGCACAAGTGGGGTTCACAACGTGGCATTTCTGCAGGAGCAGAAACGAAAAAGCCCCGCCAATGCGGGGCTTCACGATGTTTGGCGGGAAACCAGGGATTCGAACCCTGGAGACGCTATTAACGTCCGCCGGTTTTCAAGACCGGTGCATTCAACCACTCTGCCAATTTCCCGATGTCTTGCTGGTTGCTTTGCGGGCGCCATAATACCGTAATGAAACACGCTGTCAAACTCTGGATAGAGCGGCTGCACAGGGGTCTGATATGATCTTTGCATCTGAACGTTTCAGACGTGTTCAATCAAAGGAGTCTCGCCATGCGCGAACAGGATTATGCAGTTAATCAAGGCTCGCAGGTGCAGCAGCTAGAAGTTAGCCGCGTCCTGCGCAACACCTACGGCTTGCTGGCCCTCACCCTGGCTTTCAGTGGTGTGATGGCCTACGTCGCGCAGCAGATGCGCGTCGGCTACCCGAACATCTTCGTCGTGCTGATCGGCTTCTACGGCCTGTTCTTCCTGACCAACAAGCTGCGTGATTCGGCCTGGGGCCTGGTGTCCACCTTCGCCCTTACCGGCTTCATGGGCTTCCTGCTCGGCCCGATCCTCAACCGTTACCTGGGCATGCAGGGCGGCGCCGAAGTGGTCAGCTCGGCATTCGCCATGACGGCGCTGGTGTTCGGCGGCCTGTCGGCCTACGTGCTGATCACCCGCAAGGACATGAGCTTCCTGGGCGGCTTCATCACCGCAGGCTTCTTCGTGCTGCTGGGTGCGGTGCTTGCGAGCTTCTTCTTCCAGATCGCCGGCCTGCAACTGGCGATCAGCGCCGGCTTCGTGCTGTTCTCGTCGGTGTGCATCCTGTTCCAGACCAGCGCGATCATCCATGGTGGCGAGCGCAACTACATCATGGCCACCATCAGCCTGTACGTGTCGATCTACAACCTCTTCGTGAGCCTGCTGCAGCTGTTCGGCATCATGGGTCGCGACGACTGATCCACCGCTGTGAAGTCGAAGCCCGCCTCGTGCGGGCTTTTTCTTGTCTGCAGCTCACAGAGTCTGCGCAAAAAACCGTTTTGCCGCGTCGACGACGCGCCGTAGAATCGCGCTCTTTTTCCAAGAGCCATCGCGCGCTCGTTTTCCGGAGCCCTTGCCATGACCGCCCCATTGCCGCCCAGCGACGAATTGATCCTGGGCCTGGAAGACCGTCCCCGGCCATTGCTGGGCCTGCTTGCCGCCCTGCAGCATCTGCTGGCGATCATCGTGCCGATCGTCACGCCGGGTCTGTTGATCTGCCAGGCGCTCGGCGTCAGTGCCCGTGACACCAACATGATCGTGTCGATGTCGCTGGTCATCTCGGGTATCGCCACGTTCGTGCAGTGCCGTCGCATCGGCCCGTTCGGCGCGGGCCTGCTGATCGTGCAAGGCACCAGCTTCAACTTCGTCGGGCCGCTGATTGCCGGTGGTGCATTGATGGTTCAACAGGGCACACCCGTAGAGGCGGTGATGGCGGCCATCTTCGGCGTGGTCATTGCCGGCTCGTTCGTGGAGATCGGGATTTCGCGGATTCTGCCCTTCGTCAAACGACTGATCACCCCCCTGGTCACCGGCATCGTGGTGTTGATGATCGGCCTGACCTTGATCAAGGTCGGGCTGATCAGCATGGGCGGCGGTTTCGGCGCCATGGCCAACGGCACCTTCGCCAACGGTGAAAACCTGATGCTGTCTGGCCTGGTACTGGCGATCATCGTAGTGCTCAATCGGATTCCGGTGACCTGGATGCGCAGTGCGGCCATCGTTATCGCATTGGCCATGGGTTACGCCCTCGCCGGCTACCTGGGTCGATTGGACTTCACCGGCATGCATCAGGCCGCGCTGTTCCAGGTGCCGATGCCTCTGCATTTCGGGCTGGGCTTCTCATGGGCATTGTTCATTCCGATGCTGGTGATCTACCTGGTGACGTCTTTGGAAGCCATCGGTGACGTGACGGCTACCAGCAAAGTGTCGCGCCAACCTGTCGAAGGTCCGCTGTGGATGCAGCGCATCAAGGGCGGCGTCCTGGTCAACGGCGTCAACTCGATGCTGGCCGGGTTGTTCAATACCTTCCCCAGCTCCATCTTCGCCCAGAACAACGGCGTGATTCAGCTCACCGGCATCGCCAGCCGACACATCGGCGTGTGGATCGCCGCGATGCTGATTCTGCTTGGCCTGTTCCCCACCGTCGCCGGAGTGATCCAGGCGGTGCCCGAGCCGGTGCTCGGCGGTGCGGCCATGGTGATGTTCGGGGCGGTAGCTGCGTCGGGTATCAATATCCTCGCCAGCGTCGACCTCGATCGCCGGGCGCTGTTGATCATCGCGGTGTCGCTGGCGCTGGGCCTGGGTGTGGCCCAGGTGCCGGAATTCCTGGCGCACATGCCGGGCGCGCTGCGCAACGTGCTGGAATCCGGCGTGGCCACCGGAGGCATCTGCGCCCTGGTGCTGAACTGGTTCCTGCCGGCCGCGCCTGCGGCTCGCCAGTAAGTCGTGCCCGCTTAGAGGTCGAAGCGGTCCACGGCACGCCGACGTTCGTTGTCGTCGCGCATGTCGTAGGCCGCCGTGGTCTGGATGTTGGTGTGGTGCGCCAGTTTCTGGGCGATCGACAGGTCGTGCTCTTCGATCACCCGAGTGATGAACGAACGGCGGAAATCGTGGGGCATGATCTTCACGCCGACCTGAGCACCGCGCTGCCGGGCGATGTAATAGATGGCGTGCTTGGTGATGCGCTCGCGCGTGATGTGCGCGCCGCGGCGGATTCGGTTGAAAAGGAAGTCGTCGTCCGCCTGACCGGCCGGCAGTTGGCTGCGGCGGAACGTCAACCAGCTCTGCAAGTGAGCAAAGGCCCAACTTGGCGCGTACTTGATCAGTTCCCTGTTGCCCTTGCCTACAACCCGCAGGCTGCGCTCGGCGAAGTCGACCTGGGTCAGGTCCAGATTGACCGACTCCGACTTGCGCATGCCTGAGCCATACAGAATCGCGATCACGGCTGCGTCGCGCAGGCCCTGGGGCCGCGGATCGCTGGCGCAGACTTCCATCAGGTCGCGGATCAGACTGCGCTTGAGGTTGCGACCATTGCCCAGGCGCGTGCCCTGCATGGGCTTGACCGAGCGGATCTTGAGCAGGTGATCCTGGTCGATCAGGCTCAGCCGCCAGGCTTCGTTCATGACGCCGCGCACAGCGTTGACGTAGAGCGAGGTGGTGTTGGGCGCATAACCGTCTTCGCGCAGCGCGGCCACCAGCGAGGTGACATGCCCCGGCTCCAGCAGATGCCAGGGGACCTCGCGGATATCGGCGTCCTCGAAGCCGAGGCGGTCGGCTGCGTCCTGCAATACATATTGCATGGTCGTACGGCTGGACGGCATCAGCCGGGCGAGGTATTGCAACAGAGGGTTTTGCAGATCAGACAAACCGTGGGGATCCTTTAGAGCGTCGTGGTGAACACCGAACATTCTAACACCCGCATCCCTGCCTGACCTGCACGCCGTCACCCGGTCGGGTTTGATCAGAAGTTGTCGCGCAGTGCCTGCAGGCCGCCTTGATAGACGCCGTCGAAGATTTCCACGGCCTCGGCGTCGGAAATACCTGCCGGGGTGAATTGACCGCCCCACTCCACGCGGCTGTTGCCAGCGTCCACTTCGATCACCTTGAGGGTGGCGAGGTAGTCGGTCACCGGGAACGGACCTTCGATGATCGAATAACTGTAGGTACGCGCGGCATTGTCGTAGCTTTCCAGGCGCTCGACGATGACCGTGCCATCCACTGTGGTCA
Source organism: Pseudomonas sp. UBA6276 (assembly GCF_002438365.1). Classification (NCBI taxonomy): domain Bacteria; kingdom Pseudomonadati; phylum Pseudomonadota; class Gammaproteobacteria; order Pseudomonadales; family Pseudomonadaceae; genus Pseudomonas; species Pseudomonas sp. UBA6276. The sequence continues at coordinate 74,875 of NZ_DJUS01000129.1, read as the reverse complement.
GGTGACGCAACCGGCCGTGTTCCTGGGCCTCGCTGTGCTGGATCATCGGCAGCCACTGGGCCAGGGAATTGAACCCGGCCACCAGGTTCCAGACCTGATCGGCCGATGCCGGAATGTCGATGCTCGCTTGCGTGCTTGCCATGTCATGGCTCCTGTCGATGAGGTGGGGTACAACGGTAGCGAGGGTTCGAGTGCGCAGCAAGCCGTTAGTGCCTTCGTTCTTGCCTTCGATGGTGCCGCCAGCGCGGCCGGGGCAGCGCACCGGGCTGGGGCGCGAGCAACGGAAACATGGCGTCGAAGCGTTGTCCCATGCAAGCCAACCCGGCCTGAACCCGTTCGTCGAAGGGGCGTTTGCAGCGTCATGAGAATCATCGAAAAGACCGGCGCCCAAGTGCGCACCCTCACCCCTGCGGAGCAGCAGTTGGTGACCGAGTTCGCCGAAGGCCGCAGCGAAGGTCCGAAGCTGCTGCAGGCCAACCAGTGGCTGATGAAAGTTCGTACCCAGGGCCAGTGGCTGGCGTGCGATTGCCGGCCCGGCACGCTGCCGGTGATGAACGTGACGCTCAATAGCAGTACAGGCACCCTGTTCCTGAAGAACAACCCTGGTACGGCCGAGCACGCACCAGGCTGCCCGTTCATCCATGACGAGCGCGAAAACCCGTCGGTGCGTGGGGACGACGCGCCACTGCCTGCCGCCTGGCTCCCTCCTGACGTGCCGCTCAAGCTGATAGGTGACTTTCGCGCACCTGCTACACCGGGCGCTCCGGCGAACGCGCTGGCAGCGAGCCAGCGTCGGGAACAGCATCGGTTGCTGTCGTTGCTGCTGACCTTCATCGAAGCCTCCGGGCTCAACGTGTATGCCACGCACTTGAAGAAGGACCTGAGCCGCCAGTTCTCCGATCTGCGCGCCGTGGCCACGCGTTACCCGCTGATCGATCGGGTGCCGGCGAGCAACTATCTGGAAACCCGTATCGACATGAAGCACATGATGATGCTCAAGTCGCGCCTGAAGGATTCCACCGCGTTCATCGGCCAGCGTCGCTACGGGCTGTTGCTCGATTGCGTGGCAGATGTGGTGGGCCGCAAGGTGATCACCGACCGCAGCAGCGCCGGGTTCGACTTTCAGGGTCATCATCTTCTGTGGGGCGGGGCGCGCAGCAACGGGCCGTTGCTGGCACTGGCGCTGTACTCGCCGGCCACCGCTGGCAGTCAGTTCTACGAGATGGTCCATGTGGCCACGGTGCCGGTGCTGACCCGCGGGCATCTGTTCCCGGTGTTCCGCGACGAGGAGCGGGAGCCATTGAAGATGCTGGTGTCGCTGATCGACTGGATGGCTGGCAAGGGCGTCAAGGTGGTGATGCGCCGACCGGTGATCGGCGCCATGGTGATGGATGAGCTGGTGCTCAGTTCGGACCTGGACCGGGTGCTCTCGGTCTCGCTGATGAAGGAGCCGCTGGGTCCGGAGCCCAGCTCCGAGACCTTCAAGCGCTTGGCCGACTTCAAGAGCCTGGACACCTTCCGCAAGTACGTGGCCGGTTTCTTCATGCGCGAGCGGGATTGACCGTCGGCGGCGGATTTGCTGCTAGCGGCGCAGTTGCCAGAGCAAGGCGATATCCCGGGCGCGAGCGCTGAGCAGCTCACCTGCATCGCTGCAGGCCTGCTCCAGGGTCATCGGCCCGGATGCCAGGGAAAAGGCGGCGTCGATCCCGTGGTTGTAAAGCTCTTGATAACCCTCGCCCAGCGTGCCGGCCAACACCACCACAGGGACGCCTGCGTCGCGTGCGATGCGCGCGACACCGAAGGGTGTTTTTCCGCGCAGGGTCTGCGCATCGAAGCGCCCTTCCCCCGTGATCACCAGATTGGCACCTTCCACAGCCTGGGCGAGGCCCACCAATTGCGCCACGACTTCCACGCCTGGGCGGAACGAGGCATCGAGAAACGCCTTGGCCGCGAAACCCATGCCGCCGGCCGCTCCGCACCCCGGCAGGTTGCGGTGATCGTGGCCCAGTAGCGGTGCGCAGTGATCGGCAAAGTGGTTCAGGGCTTTATCCAGGGCCAAGACCTGTTCGGGCGTGGCGCCTTTCTGCGGACCGAAGATATGCGAGGCGCCATGCGGGCCGCACAAGGGGTTGTCGACATCGGCCGCGACTTCGAACTGCACCTCGGCCAGGCGCGGATCGAGACCGCTGATATCGAGCGCGCTCAGGTTCGCCAATGCCAGCCCACCACGGGGCAAGTCAGCGCCTTGGGCGTCGGTCAGGCGCAGGCCCAGCGCGCAGAGCATGCCGGTACCCGCGTCATTGGTGGCGCTGCCGCCAATGGCGAGAATGACGCGCCGCGCGCCGGCTTCCAGCGCGGCAGCAATCAGCTGCCCGGTGCCGTAGGTGCTGCTGGTGCAGGCATCGCGCTGCTGCCGTTCGAGCAACTGCAATCCGCTGGCTTCGGCCATCTCGATGATTGCGGTACGTTCGGTCGCCAGCCAGCCCCAATGCGCTTCGGTGGGCTGGCCCAGGGGGCCTTCCACGGTGAGGCTACGCAGCTCGCCCTGACAGGCGGCCATGATGGCCTGCATGGTGCCTTCGCCGCCATCGGCCATGGGCCGTTCGACGAGTTGCGCATCGGGGAGCGCCTGGCGCATTCCGCGGGCAATGGCCGAAGCCACATCGGCGGCGCTGAGGCTGTCCTTGAATGAGTCAGGTGCGATAACGATCTTCATGGCCGTTCTCCAGTTCTTGTACGTCCATGCTGCCAGTTTCACCGCGCCGGCGCGACTCCCGCAGGAGCGGTCATCGGCCGCGAAAGGCGCGATGCGGTGTGGCTGGTACACCGCGGTGCCCTTTTCGCGGCCACGGACCGCTCCTACGCAGAGTGTTGTCGGGCTTGACCTTCCCATGATGGGAAGGGTCAAAGTCGAGGCTTGGAATGGAAGGAGGATGTGAGCATGGCGGCGAATGAAGGGGCGATCGAGCTGGGCATTCAGGGGATGACCTGTGCGTCCTGCGTGGGTCGGGTCGAGCGGACACTGAGCAAGGTGCCCGGGGTAACGGCGGTGGCGGTCAATCTCGCCACCGAGCGCGGCCGGGTGGAAGGCGATAGCGCGCTGGACGTGCAGGCACTCATCGCCGCCATCGACAAGGCTGGCTACAGCGCCAGACTGATCGAACATACCCGCGAGGAGCTTGATCGAGCCAGCCAGGAACACCTGGACGACGCCACCCGCCTACGGCGGGACCTGCGCGGGTCGGTGGCACTGTCGCTGCCCGTGGTGATCCTGGAAATGGGCACGCACGTGATACCCGGTTTTCACGCCTGGCTCGACCAGCACCTCGCTCAGCAGAGTAACTGGCTGCTGCAGTTCGCCCTGACCACCTTGGTGCTGCTCCTCTGTGCCAAACGCTTCTACGTCAAAGGCGTCCAGGCGTTGCTGCGCGGTGCGCCGGACATGAACTCGCTGGTCGCGGTGGGCACCCTCGCCGCCTACGGCTTTTCCCTGGTATCGACCTTCGCCGCCCACGTGCTGCCCCCTGGCACGGCAACGGTCTATTACGAAGCGGTGTGCGTGATCATTTGCCTGATCCTGCTGGGTCGCACCTTGGAAGCCCGCGCCCGTGGCCGTACTTCCCAGGCGATCAAGCGCCTGTTGAACCTTCAGCCACAGACCGCCTGGGTGCAACGCCAAAGCGGGCTGATGGAAATCCCGCTGGCGCAATTGGTGCAGGGTGACGTGGTGCAGGTACGCCCCGGCGAGCGGATCGCGGTGGACGGCACCGTCGTAGCAGGCGACAGCTTCGTCGACGAATCGATGCTGACGGGCGAACCCATGCCGGTCCGCAAGCTGCGCAACGACAACGTCGTCGGTGGCACGCTGAACCAGAACGGCACGCTGCAGATACAGGCGACCGCGTTGGGCAGCGCCAGCCTGCTCGCCCGTATCGTCGCCATGGTCGAACAGGCTCAGGGCAGCAAGTTGCCGATCCAGGCGCTGGTTGACCGGGTGACGCTGTGGTTCGTGCCGGTGGTCATGGCTCTGGCGCTGGCCACTTTCGTCGGTTGGTACTGGCTGGGCCCTCAGCCCGCGCTGGGCATGGCGCTGGTGCACGCCTTGGCAGTGCTGATCATCGCCTGCCCCTGTGCGATGGGCCTGGCGACGCCCACCTCGATCATGGTCGGCACCGGTCGTGGCGCCGAGCTGGGCATTCTGTTTCGCAAGGGCGAGGCGCTGCAGCGGCTCAAAGAGGCACGTGTGGTCGCACTGGACAAGACCGGCACGCTCACCGAAGGCCAGCCGCGCCTGACCGACCTGCAGCTTGCACCTGGCTTCACCCGCGAAGGGCTGCTGCCCCTGCTGGCAGCGGTCGAGGTACTTTCCGAGCATCCGCTGGCCCTGGCCATCGTGGCGGCGGCACAGGAGGAACAGCTGACCTGGCCTCAAGCGCAGGACTTCCAGGCGCACACCGGCTACGGCGTCAGCGCCACGGTGGATGAGCAAAACGTGGCAATCGGTGCCGAGCGCTACATGGCGCAACTGGGTGTGGATACCGCGCCGTTCGCCAGCGCCGCGCACGCGCTGGCCGAACACGGCAAGACTCCATTGTATGCCGCAGTGAATGGCCAACTGGCTGCGGTCATCGCCGTAGCAGACACCCTCAAGCCCTCTACCCAGGCTGCGATTCAGACGCTGCATGCCCTGGGCCTGAAAGTGGCGATGATCTCAGGGGATGACCGCCGCACCGCACAGGCCATCGCCGCCCAGTTGGGCATCGATCATGTGGTGGCCGAGGTGCTGCCCAAGGGCAAGGTGGACGCCGTTCAGGCCTTGCAGCGCGAGTATGGCCTGACGGTCTATGTAGGCGACGGCATCAACGATGCGCCGGCGCTGGCCCAGGCCGATGTGGGCATGGCCGTGGGCAGTGGCACGGACATCGCCATCGAGGCAGCGGATGTGGTGCTGATGTCGGATAATCTGGGCTCGGTGGCCAGCGCCATCGCGCTGTCGACGGCGACCCTGAACAACATTCGTCAGAACCTGTTCTGGGCCTTCGTCTACAACGCTGCCCTGATCCCCGTGGCTGCGGGGCTGCTCTACCCGATCAACGAGCTGACCCTGTCGCCGCAATTCGCGGCGGGGGCCATGGCATTGTCGTCGGTTTTCGTGGTGGTCAATGCGCTGCGGCTCAAAGGCTTTCAGCCGCCCGCCGCACGCTCATAGGCGCTGCCGGTCGATGCCGTTGGCGGCACGCAGGATATCCGCCATGACCGCAAGGGCGATCTCGGCGGGTGTCTTGCTGCCCAGGTTCAGACCGATGGGTGCATGGATACGCTGCTGTGCATCGGCGTCCAGACCGCCGATGCGCTGAAGCCGCTCGAAACGCTTTTCACTGGTGCGCATCGAGCCCATGGCACCGATGTAGAAGGCTGGCGTGCGCACCGCTTCGAGCAGGGTCAGGTCGTCGAGTCGAGGGTCGTGGGTCAACGCCACCACGGCTGTCGCCGAATGGCAGCCGCCTTCGGCGATGAACACTGCAGGCAAGACCTCATGGACCTGCACCCCCGGCAGATCGAGACGGGCCAGGACTTCGGGGCGTGGTTCGCAGAGGATCACTTCGTAGCCCAGGCTCAAGGCGAACCCGGCACAGAACTCGGCCACCGGCGACAGGCCGGCCAGGATCAGGCGCTGTACGGCGCCGATGCGGATGCGGATTTCTTCGTCGTTCACCAGCACACGCGTATCGCCCATGCTCCCGGGGCTAATGCTGCGTTGATCGCTTCCGGGTACGACCTGGCGAGCCACCAGCTGGCCGCCGGCGAAGGCGTGTTCCACCTGCTGCAGGTGCTCCCGCGTCGCGTCGCCGGGCGAGAGGTATTCCACCAGCACATCCAGAACGCCGCCGCAGGGCAGCGCCATGGTCGGCGCCAGGCCGCCGTCGCCGTAGCGCACCACCTGATTGACCGGTGTGAAAAATCCGGCGGCGACGCGCTCCAGAAAATCGTCTTCCACACAGCCACCCGACAACGAGCCGCAATGTTCGCCATTATCCAGAGCGACCAGCATCGCCCCCGGCCCGCGTGGCGCCGAACCGAAGGTCGACAATACCGTGCACAGCCATACGCCCCGGCCCTGGCCAAGCCAGGCCTGGGCCTGTTGTATGACTTGCAGATCAAGCTGCTTCATCGATGGACACCCGTCATGATCCTGCGCAATTCCCCGGCGCCCTGCCCTGCGGCGCTGCTCTGGTGCAACAGACCGCAGGCAGGGGGCAATAGTTTTCCGGGTATGGCGAAAGCATGGCGGCCATCCTTGCAGGCACCCGACCGCAGCCGGGCACTCGCATCACTGCCCGTACGACTAGGAACCGCGATAGGTGCTGAAGCCGTAGGGGCTGAGCAGCAACGGGATGTGGTAGTGCTGCTCGGTGTTCTTGACCTCGAAGATCACCGGAATTTCCGGGAAGAACGTGTCATGGCCAACCTTGCGGTAGTAGTCGCCAGTCTTGAACACCACGCGGTATTCGCCCGCAGCGAACGGGCGCTGCTCTGGGAACAGCTCGGCGATGCGCCCTTGCTCGTTGGTAACGCCCTTGCCCAGTGCTTGCCACTGGTTGCCCTGATGCTGCTCCAGGGTCACTTCGATACCGGCCGATGGCACGCCGGTTTCCAGATTCAGTACGTGGACGCTCAGGGGATTGGCAGCCATCGCCAGGCCGGACAGCGAGGCCAGGCTGATGGCCAGTAGAGTCTTTTTCAACATGGTGCAGCGCTCCTTCAAGGGTGAATGGCCAGACCGACGGATTCGGTGGCCTTGATTGCACAGGCTTCGTCCTGCTCGGCGCCGCCGGCGCCGGCAATGCCAATGGCGCCAACCAACTGCGTGCCCTCGTAGACCGGCACGCCGCCGCCGAGCAGCAGCAACTGCCCCAGGGAAGTCAGGTTGGCGGCTTCGGGGTTGTTGCGGGCGCGTTCGGCAAAGGCCCGGGTCGGGGTCTTGGTCGAAAGTGCGGTGTAGGCTTTCAACCGCGCCGCTTCGGTGTTGTGCGGGCCCACCGCGTCGCCGCGTTGCTGGACGATGACATTGCCGCCACGGTCCAGGACCGCCACCGCGGCCACGCAGCCACTGCCGTTGGCCAGTCGCTGGGCGGTCGCCAGGTCCAGGTCCGGATGCTGGGCCAGCGCAGCATGGGCCTGCGTGGCCAGCAGGCAGCTCAGGGTGAATGTCATGCAAAGGGCTTTCATCGGGCTTCTCCGTGATCAGTGGCAACCACGTTAACAAGCCCGTCCCGACAGAACCCCGTCGCAGGGATTACAACTTTGTAATAGGCAATCGGGCGGCGGAGGCCTAGCCTATGCGCGGATACAGGAGCTGAACGATGCGTGTGTTGCTGGTTGAAGATGAAGCGAAGACGGCGAATTTTCTCGCCAAGGGGCTGGGTGAATCCGGCTTTTCGGTAGACGTGGCGCTCAACGGGCTGGATGGACGCTATCTGATCGAACAACAGGCGTATGACCTGGTGATTCTCGATGTCATGCTGCCCGGCCTGAACGGCTGGCAACTGCTCAAGCTGATCCGCCAGCGAGGCGCGACACCGGTGCTGTTCCTGACCGCCAAGGACGCCATCGAAGACCGCGTGCGCGGGCTGGAGCTGGGCGCCGACGACTACCTGGTGAAACCGTTCGCCTTCGCCGAGCTGTTGGCGCGGGTGCGTACGCTGCTGCGTCGGGGCGCGGTGCGCGAGGTCGAGCACTACCAGGTGGCCGATCTGGAAGTGGACGTGCTGCGCCGTCGAGTCAGCCGCGGTGGACAGCGCATCAGCCTGACCAACAAGGAGTTCGCCTTGCTGCACATGCTGATCAGCCGGCCCGGCGAGGCGCTCTCGCGCACATTGATCGCGTCCCAGGTGTGGAACCTGAATTTCGACAGCGATACCAACATGGTCGAGGTAGCGATACGACGCCTGCGGGCCAAGGTCGACGACCCGTTCATCCCCAAGCTGATCCATACCGTGCGCGGCGTCGGCTATCGGCTGGAGCACCAGGATGAGTGAACGCCGCCATTCTCTGGCCTGGCGGCTGGCGCTGGCCGTGGCGGTGGTCTGCACGCTGGCGATGAGTGCGGTCGCGGTGTTTCTGTATCGCTCGCTGGCGGCCGAGATTGCCTACCGCGACGACCTCGCCCTGCTGGGTCGGCTCGAGCAGGTCCGCACCCTGCTCCACGACAGCGACAGCCTGGGCGCCCTGCAGCAGCGCCCTCAGTTGTACCAGAACATGCTTGGCAATCAGGAGAGCGTGCTGCGCGTGCGCCGCGCCGATGGCAGTCTGGTGTTCGAGATCAACCCCCATGACGAGACATTGGGCGATCCGCCACGCATCGGTGTGAGTCAGCAGCCGAGCCGGACCGACATCCGTCAGGACCGTAACGCCTTGTTGCTGGCCGGTGACGCGGTCGGTCCGGCGGGCGAAGCGCTGACGGTGATGGTCGGCAAACGCCTGCACGAGCGCGAAGCGATCCTGGCCAGCTATCGGCTGCGTCTGTACCTGGCCGTTGCGGCGGGCGCATTGCTGGCCTGGATCATCGGTCTGCTGCTGGTACGGCGGGCCCTGACGCCCCTGCGCGATATGGCCGACGCGCTGGCCCTCATCGACCTGCGCAATCTGCATCGACGGCTGGCCGATACCGCCGGGCCCCTGGAATTGCAGGCGCCCATCCAGGCGCTCAATGGCATGCTGGCGCGGCTCGAACAGGGTTTCGAACGTCTCTCACAATTCTCGGCCGATCTGGCCCACGAAATTCGTACCCCGCTGCACACGCTGCTGGCCAGCACGGGCCAGGCCCTCAACCAGCCTCGTAGTGCGGATGAATACCGTGAATTGCTGGGTTCCAACATCGAGGAGTACGAGCGTCTGAACCGTATGGTGGAAAACCTGCTGTTCCTGGCCCGTGCCGACCACGGGCAGCGCCCGGTGCACCTGCAGGCCATCGACCTTGCTCATCTGGGCGAAGAGCTGTGCGACTACTTCCAGCTGCTGGCCGACGAGCGCGGTGCATGTCTTGAGCATTCGTTGCATGGGACGTTGAACACCGACCTGCAATTGTTGCAACGGGCCTTGGGCAATCTGCTCGCCAACGCGGTGCGCCACGCCCGCCCCGGTACGACTGTGCGGTTGAGCCGACACGATGACGCGGCGTTCGTGCGCCTGTGCGTACGCAACGAAGGTGACACCATTGCGCCCGAGCATCTGCCGAGGTTGTTCGATCGCTTCTTCCGCATCGACCCGGCACGCACGGAGCCTGGCGACTCCGGTGGCCTGGGGCTGGCAATCGTGCAGTCGATCATGACGTTGGTGAACGGCAAGGTGAGTGCGTCCAGTGGCAACGGCGTGACGACCTTGACCTTGAGCTTCCCGAATTCAGGCACTGTGCAGCTTGATTCCCACCCTGATAGCGACCCTTCATCGGCGTGATTGAAAAAATCTCTGAGCATTCCGGTTCACAGCGCGGTCGATTCAATTAGTGGTTACAAACCCTATCCCGAAAACCTGTACCAGGAGATTTCAAATGGCCGTTGCCAATGTGAAACAGGAACTCAAGACCGTATCGTCCGTCAAGGCCAAGGCCGAGAAAGGCGAAGGCGCCCGCTTGCAGAACCAAGCCGAAGTTGGTCAGGAACTGGCAGTGCTGCTGTCTGACGTCTTTGCGCTGTACTTCAAAACCAAGAACTACCACTGGCACATGAAAGGCTCGCATTTCCGCGACTATCATCTGCTGCTGGAAGAGCAAGCCACTCAGATCTACGCCATCACTGACCTGATTGCCGAGCGCGCTCGCAAGATTGGCGAGCCGACCGTTCGCTCGATGGAACAGATGGTGCAACTCAAGCGTCTGGCCAGCAGCGAAGTTGCCGACCTGTCGCCGGAAGACATGCTGACCGAGCTGCATGACGACAACCAGTCCCTGGCTGCCTACATGCGCACTACCCACGGCGTCACCGACGAAGCCAACGACCTGTCCACCACCAGCCTGCTGGAAGAGTGGATCGACCAGGCCGAAGAGCGTGCCTGGTTCCTGGGTCAGACCGTCGGCAAGTGATTGCGACGGTACAACTGTGATGCCGGCAGCGCCCTGTTGCCGGTCATTCAGTGTGCGTGAGCGTGGTCAGGTGCATTCAGCGCCCTGGCCACGGCATTCACTTCCAGCGTTTCTTCCTCTCCCTGTGCATTCTTGATCTTCAGGGTCAGCGGCACCGCATCACCCTCTTTCACCTGCTTGACCAAGCCCATCAACATCACGTGATAGCCGTTGGCATCGAACATGACCGGTTCGCCTGCGGGCAGACTGACTTCATCCACCGGCAACATGCTCATCACGTCGCCTTTCATGGTCGACTGGTGGATCTGCGTGTCCTTGGCAGCCGGTGACTGCACGCTGAGCAAGATGCTGTCCGAATCCGCCGTCAGCGTCATGAATGCGCCGGTAGCCGGCTGGCCTGGAACCGTGGCACGCGCCCAGGCATCTTCCACGGTGGTTTGGGCCATGGCATAGCCGGAGAGGCTCAGGGCGACTGCCAGGAAGGTGGATTGGCGCAGGGCTTTCAATGTGGCAACGGGTTTCATCAGCAGACTTCCATTACGGTGAGCAGGTCCTCGGCGCACTCTTGTGCGGTGAGGGAATGGGACAGACCCAGGCGCAGCACGCCTCGGGAGTCGTAGACGTAACTGGTCGAGGTATGGGAGATGGTGTAGGTATCCCCTACCGGGACCTTTTCGTAGAACACCTTGAACTCCTTCGCCACCTCGGCGGTTTGTTCAAGCGTACCGCGCAGGGCCACGAAGGTGGGGTCGAAGAGTTTGACGTAGGCGTCGAGGACTTCCGGCGTGTCGCGTTCGGGGTCCAGGGTGATGAAGATCACCTGCAGGCGGTCACCGTCGCGGCCCATGAGTTTCTTGGCCTGGACCGCACGCGCCAAGGTGGTCGGGCAGACGGCCGGGCACTGGGTGAAACCGAAGAACACCATGGGCATCATGCCGCGAAAACTGGACAGGGTCTTTTCGTTGCCCTGCGGGTCCTTGAGCCGGAAGGTGCGGCCAAGGATCTCGTTGCTCAGGTCCTTGCCGTACTTGAACGACAGCGTATTGCTGTCGCCACATCCGGCCAGTGCACCGAGACCGAGAATGCCCATACCGGCGAGTACTCGGCGGCGGGTCGGGAAATCGTTCATGCCATATCGCCCTCTGAAGAGGGCCGCAGTTTAAGGTCCACAGCGGCGCTTGGGCACTGCAACCTGTCACATTTTGTTTAATCGCGGACGGTCAGGCCTACCCTGCCATGCCCTTCGCGGTCCGTGGCCGCGAAAAAGCACCTCGGTCGATCAGGCCTCTACCTAAAAAACCGACCAGCCGATCCGCTCGCTGAGTAGCTCCAGTGCAGCCATGCCGGCCAGCGAGTTGCCTGCAGGGTTGAGTTCCGGGGACCAGACGCACACCGTGAACTGCCCTGGCACCACCGCGACGATGCCGCCGCCNNCGGTAGGCGAAGTTGCCCGCCTCGTCGTACAGCCCGCTGGTGGCCATGATCGAGTTGACCTGCTGGGTCTGGCGCCGGGTCAGTACCTGCTCGCCACTGTGTTTGCAGTAGCCGTCGTTGGCCAGGAAGCAGAAGGCGCGGGCCAGATCGACGCAGTCCATACGCAACGCGCAGTGGCTGAAATAGCTGCGCAGCACCGCTTCGACGTCGTTGTGGAAGTTGTCGAACGACTTCATCAGGTAAGCCATGGCCGCATTGCGCGCCCGGTGCTGGTATTCCGATTCCGCCACCCGGCCATCGACGATCACCTGAGGGTTGCCCGACAACCGCCGCGCCAGGTCGCGCATCGACAGCGCAGGAGCGGCGAAGCGCGACTGGTTGATGTCGCAGATCACCAGCGCACCGGCGTTGATGAACGGGTTGCNNCGTTCGAACTCCAGCTGCACCAGGGAATTGAACGGCTGCCCGGACGGCTCGTGACCCAGTCGCTGCCAGATGTCTTCACCCGAGTGGCCGATCGCCTGGACCAGGCTGAACACCTTGGAAATACTCTGAATGGAAAACGGCGTGTGGGCATCGCCGGCGCTGAACACTTCACCATCGTTGCCGTACACGGCAATGCCCAGTTGCGCGGCGGGCACATCGGCCAACGCCGGAATGTAATCGGCCACCTTGCCTTGTCCGATCAGAGGGCGGACGGCATCCAGTATTTCAACCAAAAGCGCTTGCATCGGGCTACTCGCATCAAGGGATCAAGCCGTAGACGGCGGCACTTGCAAACGCATCACAGATCCGCTCTGTCGGGGGTGGCGGTGCATCTGCTAGACCTCTCAGCGATAACCCCGCGCCTGCAGGTCGAACAGTTCGGCGTAACGCCCCGCCTGGGCCATCAGTTGTTCATGGTTGCCGCGCTCCAGCACCCGGCCCTGTTCCAGGACCACAATATGGTCGGCATTGCGCACACTCGAGAAGCGGTGCGAAATCAACAGGGTCATGCGGCCCTTGGCGTACTCGCGAAAATGCTCGAACACCGCCGCTTCGGCACTGGCGTCCAGTGCTGCGGTGGGCTCATCGAGAATCAGAATGTCGGCATCGCGCCGCATGTACGCCCGGGACAGCGCCAGCTTCTGCCATTGCCCACCGGACAGCTCCTGCCCACCTGCAAACCAGCGCCCCAACTGAGTGGCATAGCCGTGCTCCAGACGCTCGATAAACGGCTCGGCCGTGCCCTGCACCGCCGCCTCGCGCCAGCGCTGGGTGTCATCGAACGCACGGGTGTCACCCACCCCGAGGTTTTCCCCGACGCTGAACTGATAGCGGATGAAATCCTGGAAGATCACCCCGATACGCTGACGCAGCGCCTCTTCCTGCCAGTCCTGCAGATCGCTGCCATCGAGCAGGATGCGTCCCTCGTCCGGCCGGTACAAACGCGTCAGCAGCTTGATCAAGGTGGTCTTGCCTGAACCGTTCTCGCCCACCAGCGCCAGGCTCTTGCCCGGCATCAGGTGCAGGTCGATACCCTGCAAGGTGGCGCGGTTGGCGCCTGGATAGCGGAAGCCCAGCCCTTCACAGCGCAGGCCGTCGCCTGGCTTCACGCCCTGAGTGAGATCGCCCTGAGTGGCCTGCACCGGGTAGGCCAGATAGTCGTACAGGTCCGCCAGGTACAAGCCGTCTTCGTACAGGCCGCCGATCGCCGTAAGGCTGCTGCTGACCGCGCTCTGCCCCTGCTTGAACAACACCAGGTACATGGTCATCTGCCCCAGGGTGATGTGTCCGTTCACTGTGTCGATGACGATCCAGCCATACGCCAGGTAGAACGCCGTCGTGCCCAATAGACCCAGCACGAAACCCCAGCCGTCCCGACGCAAGGTCAGGCGGCGATCCTCGGCATACAGCTTGGTAAAGGTGTCGCGATAGCGCTGCAGCAAGAGCGGCGCGAAACCGAACAGCTTCACCTCCTTGATGTAGCCCTCGTGGGAAAGCAGTGTTTCGATGTAATTCTGTCGACGGGTTTCCGGTGCGCGGCGGCTGAACAGGCGGAAGGCATCGCCGGAAAAATGCGCTTCGGCAAAGAACACCGGCAATGCGCCAATCACCAGGATCACCAATGCCCAAGGCGAGAAATGCACCAGCAACACACCGAAGCTGACCAGGGAAATCAGGTTCTGCACCAACCCCAGCGACTTGCTCACCAGCGCCAGCGGTCGCGTGGACGCTTCCCGGCGCACGCGCACCAGCTTGTCGTAGAACTCCGAGTCCTCGAACTGCATCAACGAAAGCGTCTGGGCTTTCTCCAGAATCAGTGTATTGACCTTCTGTCCCAGCTGGACACGCAGCAGCGCCTGTTGCACCGAGAGGCCGCGCTGCGCTGCGGCCAGCAGTGCCAGCACACCGGCTTCCAGCAAGACATAGCGCAGCACCGGCCACAGTGGCGCAGCGCCGGTCTGCTGATGCAGCTGCATGGCAGCCACCACTGCATCGACGATGCGCTGGCCCAGCCAGGCTGCCAATGCTGGCAGGATCCCTGCGGCCAGCGTGGCCAGTACCAGTCCCAGCAGCAGGCCGGGTGAAGTTGCCCAAACCAGTTGCAAGGCACGTCGGGCCTGGCCCAGAAAATTCTTCAGACGAGAGAAGTCGAGCATCGACAAAAGCGTTCCTTGAACAAGATATATGGCCGCAGCCATGACACAATTTACCTTCCAGCCCAGAGTCGACAGCTGTGTGGCGGACTTATTCCAGGTACCCATGGTCATTTAACGGATGAATGCATTCAAATCCATTGCTCTACCCTTCTGGTTGCGCCGCGTGCTGCGGCCGTTGCTCGATCCCTACCGTCGTTACCGGCACGCGCGCCTGATCCACGCCGCACGCATTGTCGCCGCCTTGCTGGTGTCCATTCTGCTGACCAGTGGCTTCAACCTGCCCCACGGCGAGTGGGCATCGGTCACCCTGCTGATCGTCATCGGCGGGCTCCAGCACCATGGCAATATCGGCAAGAAATCGGTGGAACGTGCCTACGGCACCCTCATCGGCGCCGCGCTCGGGCTGGCCGTGGTAGCCCAGCAGAACTACTTTGAACTGCCCATCGTCACTTACCTGCTGATGTCGGTGGCCTGCGGCTTCTTCGCCTACCATGCGATCGGCAAGGGTGGCTACACGGCGCTGTTGTCGGCCATCACGTTGTTCATCGTCGCCGGTCATGGCGACAATCCGATCACCGACGGCCTGTGGCGCACCGTCGACATCCTCATCGGCATCGCCCTGGCCCTGGCGTTTTCGTTCGCCCTGCCGCTTTACGCCGTGTATTCCTGGCGCTACAACCTGGCCACCGGGTTGCGCGGCTGCGCGACCATTCATAGTCGGATCGTCAGTGGCCAGCCGGTGTCAGCCGATGAACACCTCAAGCTGATGGCCAAGCTCAACGCGAACATGGTCCAGCTGCGCTCGCTGCTGCCGTCGGTGTCCAAGGAAGTGAAGATCTCCATGACCGAGCTGGACGCGATCCAGGGTCATCTCCGCATGTGCCTGAGCACTCTTGAAATCCTCGCCAACCTGCGCCCCAGCGGGACCGACCGCAACGCCATGGCGCAATTGCAGCAGTGCCTGAGCGGTGAGCACCGGCACATTCGTCGGCAACTGGTGGGCATGGCCCGCGCCTTGCGCGATGGTGCCACCGAACGGCTGGAGCGCAACTACGCCAGCGCTGATGCGGACGCGCCCAACGTGGTACCCGGTGAGCTGATAGGGTATCGCCTGCTGACGCTGCAATTGGTCAATAACCTCGACGGGCTGCAGCAACGATTGGCCAAGACCGCGAGCCGCTGGAAGATCTGACGCGGCGCGCGCGAGGTGCCGCGCGATGGAACTCCCTCAGCGTGGCCGGCCTCAAACCTTGCATGGGGCAAGAGCGATGGCCACTCCGGTCCATCCCGCCATTTCGAGGTCGCGCATGAACATCGATAAATTGAGTAGCCACGTCAACAATGGCGAAATCCACGAAGTGAACCTGGTCTCCATGGAGGGTGGCTCCTACGTGCTGCACGCTATCCTGGAGGGTGTGTCGCAGCCGGTGGCCAGTGACAATGGCGCGACCATTCACGTCGCCTCGGTCGAGGAAGCACGCAAGGTGCTGGCCGGTGTCGCCGACATCAAGTTGTTCCTTGTGCAGGGCAACGCCCATGACGAGATGATTGGCAACCCCGAGGAAGGCAACCACATCATGCGCGAAGAAATTCCCCTGCGTTCCAGCCTGTAATCATCACCCCTGTAGCAGCGGCGCAAGCCGCGTAGGCCACACCGCGTTCACAGTGACCTGTTGCGGAGGCGGCCGACGCGGCTTGCGCCGCTGCTACAGGGGAAGGTGGAATTCTTTACTTCGGTGCAGTGCACTCATAGGATGACTGATCACAACAACAAAACCGAGGATCATTCATGCGTAAACATTTGCTTCTTGCGGCTGCCATTGGTTGCGCGGGCGGTATGGCTCAGGCCAACACCTTTGCCTATATCTCAAGCCCCGACGACGGCATGATCTCTCAATACCGCCTGGACGAAACCACCGGCTCCCTGACTCTGCTGCACCAGACCCCTGCTGGCGACAAGGTCAACCCCATGGCCCTCAGCCCCGATAACACGACTCTGTATGCCGCGCTGCGGGTCGAGCCCTTTCGAGTGATCGCTTACCGTATCGACCCCGGCACTGGCCAACTAACCGCCGCCGCCGAGGCACCGCTCGCTGCCAGCCTGGCGTACCTGAGCACCGATCGCAGCGGCCGTTACCTGATGGGCGCCTCTTACGGGGGCAACGTGCTCACCGTACAAGCCATCGATGCGGAGCATCGCCCGGCCAAGGAGAGCAAGGTCTACCCTACCGGCCCTTATGCCCACTCGGTGCGCAGCGACCCCAGCAACCATTTCGTCTACGCCACCTCGCTTGGGGATGAGAAGGTGATGCAGTTCTCCTTCGACCAGAAGAGCGGCGCACTGGAGCCCATCGGCCCTGCCCATGTGTCGGTGACAGCCGGTAGCGGCCCGCGGCACATCGCATTCGCGCCAGGAGGCAAGTTCCTCTACGTAGTGGGTGAGCTGAGCGGTACGGTCGACAGTTTTTCCATCGACTCACAGACGGGCGCTCTGACCAAAGTGGCCCATGCCGAAGGCGTGCCCAAATCTCTGAATCTGGTACAGGGCGAAATCCGCAATGCGGCCAACAACGACCTCAAGGACGACCCTACCCCGCGGATCTGGGCGGCGGACATTCGCGTGTCGCCGGATGGTCAGTTGATCTACATCACCGAGCGCACAACCAGCTCCGTCTCGGCATTCAAGGCTGATCCGAACAGCGGTACCTTGAGCTTCCAGGGCAATTATCCGTTGCAGGAAAAACAACCGCGCAACATCGCCTTCTCACCCAGTGGACGTTGGTTGCTGGTGACCGGCGAGAAAGCCGACAAGGTGGGAAGTTACGCAGTGGGTGCGCAAGGCGCGCTGACCCGTACCGGGGAGGCGCCTTCAGGCAAAGGCGCCCTGTGGATCGAGATGCTCAACTTGCCCGGCGCTTGAATCCAGGCATCAGGCGCGCAGGCGGCCGAGCCATTCGACCACTGTGCGCCAGACGCAGATGCCCAGGAAATAAGCCGACATCAAGCTCCACAGCCCCATCGCCACCGGGTTGCTGGCCGGATGATTGAGGATCAGCACGAAGGTGCACAGCAGCCATATCGAGGTCACGGCGATGTTGATCGCCATGCAGCGACGAACCCGGAACGGGTGCAGGAACTTCATCTTGGTGACGGTCAGCAGGGCCAGACCGATCACGCTGAGCAGCGCCACCCACGGCGACGGCGAAATGATGTACATGCACAGCGCGACCACGTTCCACGCCGCCGGGAATCCAACGAAGTAGTTGTCTTTGCTCTTCATGTTGACGTTGCAGAAACAGAACAGCGACGACACCAGGATGATGCTGACGGTGATCAGCATGGTGAATTCGGGCAAGGGGATGTAGCGGTAGATGAACAGCGCCGGAATGAACACGTAGGTCAGGTAGTCGATCACCAGATCCAACGTGGAGCCGTCGAAGTGCGGCAGTACCGACTGGGTGTTGAGCTTGCGCGCCAGCGAGCCGTCGACGCCGTCCACCACCAGCGCCAGGCCCAGCCATAGCAGGCAGATCTTCGGCTGGCCATCGAAAAGCGCCAGTGTGGCAAGAAAGGCCAGCACCACGCCGGTGGCGGTGAAGCCGTGGGCGCCCCATGCTTTGAGCGTGGCCGAGGGTCTGATCAATATCACGGGGTGTTCTCCAGGAAGTAGACGGGCCAAGACAATCGCTGGCAGGTATCCACAGCATTGACCCGAAAGCGGCCTCTGTAAAAGGGTGGGCCGCAGCTATCGACCGGGCGTGTGGGGGTAAGGTTCACGACTCGGTCCCCGTAAGTGTCACAGGTAACGCGGTGCGCTGCCAAGCGATTCACTGCATTGGAGTTTTTCTGGCGACGGACGTTGACCGACGCGCAGCGGCGCGGAGTAAGATGAGACCAGTGTCGATCAGCCCCATGCCCAGGAGGAAACGGTTTTTCATCAACAGGACAAGCAGACCCGGCGCCCAGGCTCGAAAGACAGACAGCCTGGGGCCGGTGAAGTCGCTCATTATCCAGATGGGGCGGCCCGTGTGGCCGCGCTACAGTGCGTTAAGGGAATATAGAATGGCCCCAAGAAATGTGATCAATGCCTCGGTCAGCCCCAAGGGCAGCCTTGAAACCCTCTCCCAGCGTGAAGTCCAGCAACTCAGCGCCGCCGGTTCCGGCAGCACCTACACCCTCTTTCGCCAGTGTGCCCTGGCCATCCTCAACACCGGCGCCCATGTCGACAACGCCAAGACCATCCTCGATGCCTATCAGGATTTCGAGGTGCGCATCCACCAGCAGGACCGCGGTGTTCGCCTGGAACTGCTGAACGCTCCGGCCGACGCCTTCGTCGACGGTGAAATGATCGCCAGCACTCGCGAAATGCTGTTCAGCGCATTGCGCGACATCGTCTATACCGAAAGCGAGCTGCACAGCCAGCGCATCGACCTGAGCGACTCCCAGGGCATCACCGACTACGTCTTTCATCTATTGCGCAACGCCCGCACCCTGCGAGCCGGTCTCGAGCCCAAGATGGTGGTGTGCTGGGGCGGCCACTCGATCAATTCGGACGAATACAAGTACACCAAGAAAGTCGGCCACGAACTGGGCCTGCGGAAATTGGACATCTGCACCGGCTGCGGCCCTGGCGTGATGAAAGGCCCGATGAAAGGCGCCACCATCGCCCATGCCAAGCAGCGCATGAGCGGCGGACGCTACCTGGGGCTGACCGAGCCGGGCATCATCGCGGCGGAAGCGCCGAACCCGATCGTCAACGAGCTGGTCATTCTCCCGGACATCGAGAAGCGTCTGGAAGCGTTCGTGCGCGTGGGTCACGGGATCATCATCTTCCCCGGCGGCGCGGGCACGGCCGAGGAATTCCTGTACCTGCTGGGTATCCTGATGCACCCGGACAACCAGGGGCTGCCGTTCCCGGTAATCCTCACCGGGCCCAGGAGCGCCGAGGCGTATCTGCAGCAACTGGATCATTTCGTCGTGGCGACGTTGGGCGAGGCGGCGCGGGATCACTACCAGATCATCATCGACAACCCGGCCGACGTGGCACGGGAGATGACCGAGTCGTTGAAGAAGGTCAAATCGTTCCGCCGCGAGCGTAACGACGCGTTCCACTTCAACTGGCTGCTAAAGATCGAGGAAAGCTTCCAGCGTCCATTCGACCCGACCCACGCTAACATGGCCAATCTGGAACTGAGCCGCGCCCTGCCCCCGCATCAGCTGGCGGCCAACCTGCGCCGGGCGTTTTCCGGCATCGTGGCGGGCAACGTCAAGGACAAGGGCATTCGCCTGATCGAAGAACACGGGCCGTACCAGATCCGTGGCGATGCCGCAGTGATGGAGCCGCTGGACAAGTTGCTGCAGGCGTTCGTCGAGCAGCACCGCATGAAACTGCCGGGTGGCGCAGCCTATGTGCCCTGCTACCGCGTTGTGACCTGATCCTTCCCTCTCCATGATCCGCTCCCATACCCCTGCGTGGGAGCGGTCATCGGCCGCGAAACTCGCACCGCATAACACCTGACACACCGCACCGCCCTCTTCTCGGCACTGACCGCTGCCACCGTGTGCGCGTCGATCTGAGTGCGGTGGTCTCTTCGGTCGTGCGCGCTTTGCCAATAATCCACACAAACCTGTTGCGCATCCGGCGGGATAATTCTATCGTTATTCCACATCAACTATCGCATTGAGATAAATATGTCAGACATCGTGCTAGAAATCAAAGGCCCCGTCGCTGTCATCACCCTCAATCGTCCGGCGGTGCTCAATGCATGGACCACGCCGATGCGTAACGAAATCAGCGAAGCCCTGAACGGCTACAACACCGACCCTGCCATCAAAGCCGTGATCATGACCGGCGCTGGCGACCGGGCGTTTTCCGCGGGCCAGGACCTTTCCGAAGCCCATGATTTCGACGGCGATCGGGCCGTGGAATGGGTGGGTGAATGGGAGCGCTACTACGCCACGTTGCGCGGACTCTCCAAGCCTTTGATCATCGCGCTCAACGGCACGGCCGCAGGTTCGGCGTTCCAGGTCGCGCTACTGGGCGACATCCGCATCGGCCACCCCGGCGTGCGCATGGGCCAGCCAGAGATCAACTCGGGCATTCCCAGCACCACAGGTCCCTGGATCATGAACAGCATGCTGGGCATGTCGCGCACCATCGAGCTGACACTGACCGGCCGCTTGATGAATGCCGACGAGTGCAAGCAGATCGGCTTGATTCACCATCTGGTGCCGGCCGATCAGGTGATGAGCAAGGCGCTCGAAATCGCCGAAGAACTGGCCGCCAAGCCACCTATCGCCATGCGCCTGGACAAGCAGCGATTCCGCGAAATGAGTGAGCCGGGCTTCAAGGACTGCATCGAAGCCGGCCGACGCCTGCAAAAGGAAGCGTACGACTCCGGCGAGCCGGCACGCATGATGGAAGCCTTCTTCAAGGCGCGGGCCAAGTAAAACCTGGCCTACCTTCTGAAAGCAGATTAACAGTGGGAGCGCGCCAATTGTGGGAGCGGGCTCTGCCCGCGAAGGCGGCGATGCGGAGGCACTGATACACCGTGGAGGCCCGCTCGCGGGCAGAGACCCGCTCCCACAGGGTTCGCCCCCACACTGTGGGAGCGGGCTCTG
>NZ_DJUS01000129.1:0-53933 GCF_002438365.1 Pseudomonas sp. UBA6276 | reverse complement strand
AGAGACCCGCTCCCACAGGGTCCTCTCCCACAGATCGCACTACGCACGGCGGCGGCCATGTACCTACCCCGGCTTTATGCAACACCTTGACTGCCGACGTCCTGACTACCCAACGATCCATTCGTTTTTTGTAGGAGACTGTCATGCACACACCTTCCAACCCCGGACGCCGTCAGTTGCTCAAGGCTGGTGCCACCGTCGCTCTGGTCTGCGGTCTGCCCAGCGTAGTCCGCGCCGCCGACAAGCAGATCATCGTTTCCGATCCCGGTGGCCCCTACACCGAGGCCTACCGCAAGGCCTTCTACGACCCTTTCGAAAAAGCCACCGGCATCAAGGTCATCAGCGTCGCCCGCGAATCACAACCCGTGGCGCAGTTTTCGGCCATGGTGAAAACCCGCAACTATGTCTGGGACGTCACCACCCTGACCATCTCCGCCGATATCCCCTACCTCGAAGCCCAGGGCTTTCTCGAACCCATCGGTCTGTCGGCCAGTGAATACCCCGACCTGTTGCCCGAAGCGATCACTCCCAACTTCCTGGGCGTCGATGTGTACTCCACCGTGCTGGCCTACCGCACGGACACCTTCAAGAATAACAAGGGCCCGCAGAGCTGGGCGGACTTCTGGAACGTCGAGCAGTTTCCCGGCCGTCGCTGCCTGCGCCGCAGCCCCTTGGACACGTTGGAACAGGCACTGCTGGCCGACGGCGTCGGCCTCGACGAGCTGTACCCGATGGACGTCGACCGCGCCTTCAAGAGCCTGGACAAGATCAAACCGCACATCGACCTGTGGTGGACCTCCGGTGCGCAGGCGATGCAGGCCATCCAGAGCGGCGAAGTCGACATGATCTCGGCCTGGAACGGCCGCGCCCAGGCGGCCATCGACAATGGCGCTCCGGTGCAGATCGTCTGGAACCAGGGGCTGTATTCCATCGAGGGCTGGGCGATTCCCAAGGGCACGCCACACGCTGACATGGCCAAGCAGTTCGTGCGCTTCTGCGCCGATGCCAAGCGCCAGTCCGATTTCACCGACACGCTGGCCTATGGCCCGACCAACCGCAAGTCGTTCGAGTTCATCGCCCCCGAGCGCGCAGCGCTGTTGCCCACTGCGCCGCAGAACCTGGAACACATGCGCCTGCCCAGCCCGGCCTGGTGGGCGGAGCACCGCACCGCCGTGACCGAGCGGTTCAACGCCTGGATCTTGTCGTAAGGGAGTCGATGCATGAGCGTGAAACTTGAAACCCGTGGCCTGGGCAAGACCTATGGTCAGTTCGTCGCCCTGCAGCCCACCGATGTGCAGGTGCGCGAGGGCGAGTTCCTGACCCTGCTCGGGCCTTCGGGCTCGGGCAAGACCACCTTGCTGCAGATGATTTCCGGATTGGTCCCGCCCGACAGCGGTCAGTTGCTGATCGATGGCCAGGACGCCACCCACATCGCCCCCGGCAAGCGTGGCATCGGCCTGGTGTTCCAGAGCTACGCGCTGTTTCCGCACATGAGCGTGCGCGATAACGTGGCCTACGGCTTGCGCATGCGCAAGTACCCCAAGGCCGAGGTCAGCCAGGCAGTCGACGATGCCCTGTCCATGGTGCGCATGGAAGACTTCGCGCATCGCTACCCGAACGAATTGTCTGGTGGTCAGCAGCAACGCATCGCCCTGGCGCGCTGCTTCGCCTATCGACCCTCGATCATCCTGCTCGATGAGCCATTGGGCGCGCTGGACAAGAACCTGCGCGAGCACATGCAGCTGGAAATCCGCCGCATGCACAAGGAGCTGGGAGCCACGTTCATCTATGTCACCCACGATCAGGAAGAGGCGCTGACTCTGTCCGACCGCATCTGCCTGATGAACCGGGCGCGGATCGAGCAGCTGGCGACGCCAGAAGAACTGTACGATCGCCCGGCCACACGCTTTGCAGCCGAATTCATCGGCCATTCCAACCTGTTGCAGGGCCAGCGCGACAGTGCTGGCCACCTGCAGGTCGAAGGTCAACGGCTGGACCTGACCGGATGCGCCGGGCACCAGGCGCCCAGCGCAGGGACCGAAACGTTTCTGCTGATCCGGCCCGAAGCCGCGCGCCTCACCGACCCCGCCGCAGGCCTGCTGCAAGGCACCGTGGATGAATGCGTGTTCCTGGGCAGTGATACCCGCGCCTTGGTCCGACTGCCCTCGGGCAATCGCTTCAGCGTGCGCTGTTCGCGCGACCTCAGCCCCCGCATCGGCGACCCGGTGGGCATCGCCTGGGACCCGACCCGGGCTACCCTGCTGCCCGCGCAGGCCGTGTCATGAGCTGGCGCAAGGGCCTGATTCCGGCCATCCCCGCCCTGCTGTTCCTGGCGCTGTTTTTTCTGTTGCCGGTCGCGGAAATGCTCATGGGCAGTTTTCAGAACACAAGCGGCGAGCTGAGCCTGGGCAACTTCGAACGGATCGCCTCGACCCCGGTATATGCACGCGTATTGGGCATCACCTTCTGGATCTCGGCACTGACGGCATTACTTTCGGTACTGCTGGCCTACCCCGTGGCTTACCTGCTCACGCGCCTCTCGCCCATGGGCCGCGAGCGCTGGTTGCTGTGGATCATGCTGCCGTTCTGGACCAGCTACCTGGTCAAGACCTACGCATGGATGCTGCTGCTGTCGCGCAAAGGACTGCTGACCACACTGGCCGCCGATGTGCTGGACAATCCATCCGGATTGGTCCCGGCACTTTCCGGGGTGCTGATCGGCATGGTTCATTCGATGCTGCCGCTGGCGGTGATCACCCTGCTGCCGATCATGCGCAGCATCGACCAACGCCTAGCGCCCGCCGCGCAGACCCTCGGCGCCAGCGGATCGATGAGTTTCTTCAGCATTTTCCTGCCGCTGTCGGCGCCGGGCATTGCCGCCGCTGGGCTGTTGGTATTCATCACCAGCCTGGGCTTCTTCATCGTGCCTGCGCTGCTGGGTTCGCCACGGGAAATGATGGTGGCGCAACTGGTGATTTCCTCGGTGCTCGACCTGTTCGACATGAACTTTGCCGGCGCCCTCTCGGTGGTGCTGCTGGCCTGCTCGCTTGTGGTGTTCGTGATCTACGATCGCATCGCCGGGCTGTCGTCGCTGGGCGGCGAGGCGCCCAGGGAGCGCCAGTCCGGGCGCGGCCTGCAGATGCTGATCTGGCTCGGGCATCTGTTTTCCGGCAAGGGCAACGCTCCCCGGCGCAGTGGCGACGGTGTGCTGCTCACGGGCTACAGCGTGTTGTTGGTCATGCTGTTGATCCTGCCAGTGCTGGTGGTCGTCCCGCTGGCCTTCACCAGCAGCCCGTTCATTGCCTTTCCACCCAAGCTGTTCAGCCTGAAGTGGTTCGAAGAATTCTTCACGTCCGCGGTATGGCAGGCGGCGCTGTTGCGTTCGCTGGGCGTCGGTGTGGCCACGGCCTTGTTGGCCCTGGTGCTGGGCTTTGGCGCGACCCTGGCACTGACACGGGTCAGCGCAGGTTGGCGCAAGGGCCTGTTCGCCCTGTTCATCGCACCGCTGATCGTGCCGCGCATCGTCATCGCCCTCGGCCTGCTCTACCTGTTTTCCCGGCTGGGACTGGCCGGCAAGGACATCGGCCTGGTATTGGGCCATACCGTACTGGCACTGCCCTATGTAGTGGTGACCCTGTCCGCGGCCTTCAAGCAATACGACTGGCGTCTGGATGATGCCGCGCGAATCCTGGGTGCCGGCGCATTCACTCGCCTGCGCACCGTAACCCTGCCGCTGATGTCGGCAAGCCTTGTCTCGGCATTCCTGTTGGCCTTCATCACTTCGTTCGACGACCTGACCATCGCCATCTTCGTCAGTGGCGGCATCAATACCACCTTGCCCAAGCAGATGTGGGACAGCATCCAACTGGCGCTGACGCCGACCCTGGCTGCGGTTTCCACCACCTTGCTGGTGTTCATCGTGCTGTTTGCCGTGGTCGCCCAATGGGTCTCACGGCGCTCCAATTCCAAACGTCAAGGGCTCTGAACGATGCATCCATACACTCGATTCTTCCCGCATCGCATCAGTCAGGATCAACTGACCACCGCACCGCTTATCCATGCTGGCCTGATGATCGATGACGACGCTGTACGCGTCACGTTCGAAGGTCGTTCCCTGACTACACGGGAATTGCGCCAGCGGGTCGCCGCGCTGCAACAGGTACTGGCCGAACGTGGCCTGCGGGCCGGACACCGGGTCGCGGTCATGCTGGGCAACAGCGACGACCAGATCGTATTGATCTATGCACTGATCCTCAGCGGCCTGGTGTGGATTCCCATCAACACCAAGCTGCGCGGGCCGGGCCTGGACTACCCTTTCGAACATGCGCGTCCGGACCTTGTGGTTGGCGACGTCGAGTTTGCCGAGCGCCTGGCGGGCAGTGCCGCAGGCCACCTTGACTGTGTCGACATCAACACGCTGCACGAGCAGGCGCTGGCCTGCCCGGCCGCAACACTGCGCCTGGAAGACAGCGCGACCGACGCCACGCTCTGTGTGATCTACACCTCTGGCACCACCGGGGCGCCCAAGGGCGTGGTGTTCACTCATCGCATGTTGCGCATCGCCAGTGAAGCGGTATTGCAGGTCGCCGACGTCAATGCCGGCGATCGTCTGCTGCTGTGGGAACCGCTGTGCCACATCGGCGGTGCACAGATGCTGTTGATGCCCTTTCTGGCCGAGGTCAGCCTGAACGTGGTGCAGCGGTTTTCCGCAAGCAAGTTCTGGGCGCAGTGCGTGCAAGTGCAGGCCACGCAATTGCACTACCTTGGCGGGATCATCGATATCCTCATGCAGCAACCCGAACAGCAGTGGCCTGCCCACCACGCTCTGCGCACCTTGTGGGGCGCGGGTGTCAGCCTGGCCAACTGGGCGGCGATCGAGCAGCGTTTCGGCTGCAAGCTGCGCGAATGCTATGGCATGACCGAGTGTTCCAGCTTCGCTACCTTGAACCGCACCGGCAAGCCCGGCTCGATCGGCCGCGCCTTGCCATGGCTGAGCCTGGAACTGCTGGACCCCTACGGCAAGCCCGTCGAAGTCGGGCAATTGGGCGAAATCGTACTCGCCAGCGAGGTCGACGGCGTCTTTCTGCCCGGCTACCTCGACAACCCGGAAGCGACGGCCAGCGCCTTGCGCGACGGCCGCCTGTTCACCGGAGACATGGCTCGCATGGATGCCGAGGGCGACCTGTTCTTCGTCGGTCGTCGTACCGACAGCATGCGCGTGCGGGGCGAGAACGTGTCTGCCTGGGAGGTGGAGCGGGTGTTCAGTGGGCATCCAGCGGTGCAGGCCTGCGCCGCGATCGGGGTCGAATCGACGGTCGGCGAGCAGGAAATCCTGCTGTACGTGCAACTGCAGACCGATACCCCCCCGGACTGGCCAGCCGTACTCGAATGGGCCGCTCGCCGGTGCGCCTCCTATCAATTGCCACGCTACTACCGGCAAGTGGAGGGGTTCGAGTTGACCCCCAGCGAACGCATCAAGAAACACCTGCTGCCCAAGGACGCCAGCCTGGCCTGGGACAGCCGCAGTTGAATGCGGGACCAGGCCCGACTTGCACGGTAACGTTCTAGTGAATAGCGATAGAAAGTACCAGGCATCTGCCGGATAATCGGTTTTTTTCACCACTGTGTTGCGTTCATGGCCCGTACCCCAAAGACCCCACCTGCCGATCCCACGGCCTCCTCGCTCTACGTGCAGTCCGTCGACAAGGCCATGAAAGTGCTCATGGCCTTCGACGGCAGCCAGCGCCAGTTGTCGCTGTCCGACATCGCCGCACTGACCGGCATGGACCTCAGCGCTGCCCAGCGCTTCACCCACACCCTGGCGACCTTGGGCTATCTGAACAAGGACAGCAGCAAGAAGTACGAGCTGTCGCCGCGGCTGCTGGACTTCACCTATCACTACTTGACGTCCAGCGAACTGGTGACCCGCGCCGCACCCTATCTGCAACAGTTGAGCGCGGACACCGAAGAGGCGACCAACCTGACGGTGCTCGACGGCACCGACATCGTCTACGTGCAACGCATCGTCAGCCGGCACGTGTTCAACGCCAGCGTCATCATCGGCACTCGTCTACCGGCCTGGTGCACCGCGCCCGGTCAGGCGTTGCTGGCGACCTACAGTGACGATGAAGTGAACGATATCTTCGACCGCAGCCAGTTCGTCCAGCACACACCGGCTACCATCACCGATCGCGGGCAGATCTG
The DNA here is from genome assembly GCF_002438365.1 of Pseudomonas sp. UBA6276. Taxonomy (NCBI): domain Bacteria; kingdom Pseudomonadati; phylum Pseudomonadota; class Gammaproteobacteria; order Pseudomonadales; family Pseudomonadaceae; genus Pseudomonas; species Pseudomonas sp. UBA6276. The sequence goes on along the minus strand of NZ_DJUS01000129.1, from coordinate 47,729 downwards.
GGCCAGCATCGAGCAGATCCGCCAGCGTCGCTATGCGCACACCGAAGACCAGTTCTTCTACGGCGATGTTTCCACCGCGGCGGCCATCGTCGATGGCAACGGCCGCGGGATCGGCGCGGTGAATCTGGCAGTCTCTCGCTCGCGCTGGGTCCCGGAGCGCGATACCAAGCGCTATGCCGATCTGGTGATCAGCGCGGCATCGTCGATTTCGGTGAAGCGCAAGGTGTGAGTCAGATGCTTCTGTAGGAGCGGTCATCGGCCGCGAACGACGCGCGCAGCAATAGCGGCCGTCATCGCTCTGCAACACGACTGACTTAATCTGCGAGGCTTCCTGACCCGGTAATTCGCCATGCACCGTCTGTTTTTCATGCTGTGCATCCTGAGCCTGTGCAGCGGCGCCCTCGCGGGCCCGGATACGTTGCGCATCCAGGGCTCCAACACCCTCGGTGCGGCGCTGCTCCCAGCCCTGGTGCGCGGCCTGCTCGAAGCCCGCGGCCTGCAGGATATCCAGACGTTCACCCCTGCTTCGGGCGAACAACTCATCACCGCGCACGAGCCGAATGGCTCACCGCTGCGCTTTGCCATCGCCGCCCACGGTTCCAGCACCGGCTTCGACGGCCTGCTGGGCGGCCAGGCAGACCTGGCCGCTTCATCCAGACCGATCAGTGACCTGGAACGTGCCCGACTGGCGCCTCTGGGTGATCTGACCAGTTTCGCCGCCGAACACGTGATCGCCATCGATGGCGTGGCGGTCATCGTTCATCCGGACAATCCCCTTCGACAACTGACAACGCAGCAGCTTGCCCAGGTGTTCAGTGGCGAGATCGACGACTGGCGCGTGCTCGGTGGCCGTGGGCCGATCCATGTACTGGCCCGGGACGATCGCTCGGGCACGTGGGAGACTTTCCGCGACCAGGTGTTGAGCCCTTATGGCAGCCAACTGAGCAGCCACGCGCTGAGACTGGAATCCAGCGAGCAATTGTCGGATCGGGTCAGTGCCGATCGCCAAGCCATCGGTTTCATCGGCCTGGCCTCGGTGCGCAAGGCCCGAGCCCTGGCGATCGTCGACGGTGCCAGCCAGCCCATGGCGCCTACGGTCAGCTTGATCGCAACCCAGGACTATCCGCTGAGCCGACGGCTCTACCTGTACAGCGCGCCCACACGTCCCTCGCCCTGGGCCGACGCGCTGATCGCCTTCGCCCAGAGCGAAGCGGGCCAGGGCATCGTCGCCAGCCAGGGATTCGTGGCGCAAACGGTAAAGGCCATGAGCGTCCCGACTTCGCCCGACATGCCCCTGCTCTATCGGCAACTGGCCCGTGACGGCCTGCGCCTGTCGGTCAGCTTTCGCTTCGCCGAGGGCAGCGCCACGCTGGATAACAAAGCGTTGGCCGATGTGGTTCGGGTGCAGGACTACCTTGGCCGTCATGGTTTGCTGCAGAAAAAAACCACGCTGGTGGGTTTTGGCGATGCGAAGGACGATCCCGCCCGCGCCGTGTTGCTGTCTCGGCTCAGAGCCATGGCGGTGCGCCGGGAGCTGGTCAAGGCCGGCGTGGTGGTGCGCGACATCCAGGGCCTGGGTGCGCAGCTGCCGGTGGCGACCAATGCGGTCGATGAGGGGCGAATCAAGAATCGTCGGGTGGAAGTGTGGATCAACCCATAGCCGTCAGGGTGTCACCTGTGCGGCACCCGGACACAAAGTGTTACCGGTCCTGCCGATGGGGAACGCGAAGCGGGTAACATGGGAACAAATCTGCGTCACTCTGTCGCACCACGCTTACGCAGAAATCCTAAGCCATTGATTATAAAGATATTTAAAAAGTTGGCACGCACCCTGCTATAACTTACGTACAACAATAACAACAACGCGACAAACCAATAACAACAAGACGAAACGACTCTGACATAACAAGAACAAACGCGACAGAGACGTAGCTAACAGATTTTTTTGGAGAAGATGGGCTTTTCAGGGGCTTGCCCCGCAGCCAGGTAGAGAACAACAAAACTACGTTCAGTAGCTACCCACTGGTTGGATCGATGATGAAAGCAGATCAGCGCTCAAAAAAATACGTTTGCTCTTGATCCCGCATGGGGATCGCACAACACGCGGTACGGGTCACGACCAACAACTACAACAACAAGTCGCCCCTTAATAATAAAAACAGAGCATGCAGAAAAAACCTTGAGGGGAGCCTAGGCTCCCCTCAGTGCTTTCCGGGATTTGCTTTCCAAGCGCCGATGCGAGGTCCGCATCGGCGCCAGCAACCGATCAGATCGGCGAAGCACTCACCACACGCAGGGCCAGGCCCTCATACGGGTCCAGAGTGATGGTGAATTCACCGTCTTCGGTCAGATCGCCCTCGACCCGCTCGTTGATGATGTCCACCACCGGACCTGCCGCGATCCCTGGCAGATGCAGGGTCTCCACGATCGGCTCGTTGCTGAAGTTCAACGCTGTGATCTGCGTGCCTTTGCCCGCTGGCAGTTCATGGACCATCAGCAACAGCCCGGGATGCTGCACATCCGGGATCAGAATCTGCTTGCTGGCTGCAATGTCGTAGGCACGCCGCACCGCCAGAATCTTCTTCAACTGCGAGGCAAAACTGTCTGGACGCTGCAACTGGTCGACCAGATTGCCGTACAAGGTCTTCGGACGCGGCATGTTTCCAGCGGAGAACTCTGCGGTTGGATCAAGGCCCACCAGGTCGTATGCGCCACGGTGGATCCAGCGCGTGTCACCATCTTCCATCAGATGCGCGACTTCTTCGGCCGGCAGAGTCAGAGCGCCGACCAGGTCCCAGCCCGACAGGGCGAACACGCCAGGCTGCATCGCGTTGTACATCACCAGCAGCAGGTGAATGTGCTGGATCTGCTTGATGTCCTGCTCGGTGATGGCTTCCAGGTCACGAATACCCAGGGCCGCCGTGATGATGCTGGCGGTGGTGCAGGAAACCCCGTTGGTCACGAACTTAAGGTTATAGGGCGCGTGCTCACCGGCCAGGCGCTCGTACATCTCTTCGCGGATGTGCTCGCGCAGAATGTTGCCGGGGAAGGTCTGGCCTTGGTACAGGTAGGTATCGTGAGCGTGAAGGGTCCAGAAGTGCACCAGCTCCAGGGTCAACTCGTCGTGATTCTGCAAAGCGTGAATCAGTGAAGCCGGGTCGATACCGAAAGCATGCACTTGCCGCAGCATCAGCCGCAGGAACTCGGTGTTGCCCAGCAGCAACGCATGTTGATAGGCCGGACGAGTGATGAAGTCGTAGGACAGGTCCGCGCCGCCGTGGGACATGGAGGCGATATCGTCGATGGTCAGGTTCAGCTCCTGAAAGCTGAAACCCCCGGCCTTGCGAATGGCACCGCCGAGCAATTGGTTGCCGTTGACCGACAGCGGATGGCTTTCGGACCAGGCCGGGCCTTCGGCACGCCGCTCGACTCCCAGGAAACCGTTGGCGTCCAGGCGCAGGATGCGCGCGCCCATCACGTCGATGGAATGCAGGGCATCGCCAATGATCATCTGCTGCGCGGCGAAGGTCGGGTCCAGCCAGTTGAGTGAAGGCTGACCTTCCTTGAAGTAGTGCAGGTACACCCAACGCCGGGGCTTGCCGTCCACGCCGACCACCACCGGGGTGGCGCTCCAGTCGGTTTCCTTGACGCCCGGTTCGAAGAAGATCACCCGCTGCAACTGGCCAACAATGTAGTGCTTGTCCTTGAGGATGTCGCAGACTTCCGGGGTCAGGTTGACCGCATCACGACCGGCCGGCACTTCAGGCAACAGCCCCCAGTCCTCCTCCTTGATCTCGACCATGTGGTAGAGGCCTGGATAGTCCGCATGGGCCATTTCGGCCAGACGAAAATCCGCACCTTTACCAGTGTGCGAGGGGATCGCATCGTCGATGACCACGGCATTGTGCGCGGCGGCCATGCGGCTGAGCTGGATCATGTCGGCTTCGGTGCCCAGTTCAGGGTCGATGTCGAAGCTCATGCGGTCGAAGTTGCCGTCCACGCTGGGCGTGCGTTCACGTCCGCGCAGGCCACCGGAGAGCTTCAACGGCCCATTGTGAATGCCCTGAATACCAATCTCGGACAGCGCATGCCACAAGGTTTCGTCACCCAGGGCCTGCAACACCGAGCCCTCTTCGCGGGTCACGATGGAAGCTGGGTAGGCAGTGAACCACACCGAAGCAATGGCGGAGGCGTCCCGAGGTCTGGCCTGGGCGTAGGGTCGCTGCCACAGCCGTGCCTGTCCGGCGTACAGCTTGGCGCGCTGTTTGGCCGTGTGCAGCATGGACTGGTCGACCAGCCATTGGATGTAGTCCTTGTCCGGCGTCGTCATCGTTACTTGCCCTCGAAAAGTGTCCTACATTGAGAGTACGACGGAAGGTTATCGTTGCATCCGTCGCGGATTTCCCTGAAGGCGCCCGCTGACCTGATCCGACATTCGGTATAAAGCATTGTGCCATCAGGCCGATACAGCATTGGCAGGGGATTCTCCCTGCGCGGGCGATCAACAGGAGAGACCCATGATTACCTTTCTGCTGGGCTGGTGCGCACTGTCCGTTCTTGCGGCTATCGTCTTTGTCGGACTGATACGCGCGGACAAGCGACGCGAAGTACAGGCCATGGAAAAAGCGCGTACATCGTACGATCGCGTTTTCTTTCAGACACGCCTGTTGGGGTGAGCTAGCCGGATTTCGACCGTAGCGATGCGGCTGGAAAAAGAGGCGGTTGCCGCTCGAGCGAGCGGCGGCGGGATACGGGGCAAGCCGAGCGCCAGATGCCGGCCTGCCCTGAAGCATCAGACCTTGACGATCCAACCCTCGGGTGCTTCCACGTCGCCGGCCTGAATGCCGGTCAATTCCTTGTACAGGCGCTGGGTGAACGGCCCCACTTCTTCCTGGCTGTAGAACACGTGCAGCTTGTCCTTGTATTCGATACCCCCGATCGGGGTGATCACCGCCGCGGTGCCGCAAGCACCGGCTTCCTTGAACTGGTCGAGCTGATCGATCAGAACGTCACCTTCGATCACTTTCAGGCCCAGACGCGATTGCGCCAGTTCGATCAGCGACAGACGGGTGATGCCAGGCAATACCGACGGCGATTTCGGGGTCACGAACTCGTCGTTCTGGGTAATCGCGAAGAAGTTGGCCGAGCCCACCTCCTCGATCTTGGTGTGGGTCTGTGGATCCAGGTAGATGCAGTCGGCGAAGTTGGCCTTCTTGGCGTTGGAGCCCGGCATCAGGCTGGCAGCGTAGTTGCCACCGACCTTGGCGGCACCGGTGCCGTTGGGCGCAGCGCGATCGTAGCCGGAGATGACGAAATCGTGCGGCTTCATGCCGCCCTTGAAGTAAGGGCCGACCGGAATGCAGAAGATCGAGAAGATGAACTCGGGTGCGGTGCGCACGCCGATGTTGTCACCCACGCCGATCACGAAAGGACGCAGGTACAGGGCGCCGCCGGAGCCATAGGGCGGAATGAAGCGCTCGTTGGCCGCGACCACTTTGCGGCAGGCTTCGATGAACACCTCGGTGGGGACTTGCGGCATCAACAGGCGACCACAGCTGCGCTGCATGCGCAGAGCGTTCTGGTCAGGGCGGAACAGGTTGATCGAACCATCCTTGCAACGGTAGGCCTTGAGGCCCTCGAAGCACTGCTGCCCATAGTGAAGTGCGGTAGAGCCTTCGCTGATGTGCAACACATTGTCTTCGGTCAGGTTACCCTGATCCCATTCACCGTCGCGCCAGTGCGACAGGTAGCGCAGATCGGTCTTGATGTAGTCGAAACCCAGTTTGTCCCAGTTGATGCTTTCGTGACCCATGACACCCTCTACCCTTTGGCGATCGCCTGAACAGCACAGGCTTTTACGAATGGACACAACAATACTGCATTTGCCTGCCCCGCGCAGCCTGGCTAGCGGAAATCTCGGCTGCGGATATCCAGCCCGTGGAGCATGGCGCTGACATCGGCCATATGCCCGGCAATGACATGGCGCACGCCGTCCTTGTGCTCGAAGCGACCCTTGACCTGCATCATCTGCGACCCCACCAGCACGCGCCGCTGACGCTCGGCCAGGTCACGCCAGACCACCACGTTGATCATGCCGAACTCGTCTTCCAGGGTAACGAAGGTCACCCCGGTGGCGGTCGACGGTCGCTGGCGGCCCGTGACCAACCCCGCCACGGTGACCGGGCGACCGTGGGCCAGGCTCTGCAGGTCCTGGGAGCTGCGGCAGCGCAACGCCTGCAGGCGCTCGCGGAGCATGGCCAGCGGGTGTGGCCCCAGGGTGGTGCCAAGGCTGGCGTAGTCGGCATACAGGTCCTCGCCGACACTGGGTACCGGCAGGGCCACGCTCGCCTCACGAGCAGTCGCCACATCGGCAAACAGGGGCAACTGCTGCTCGACACTGGCCACGTCCCAGCGCGCCTGGTGGCGGTGACCCACCAGGCCAAGCAAGGCGTTGGCGTCGGCCAGCTGTTCCAGCGCGCGGTTGTCCAGCCCACAGCGGCGGGCCAGATCGGTCACGTCCAGAAACGGCCCGGCCAGGCGAGCCTGCTGCACCGCACGCCCTGCCTCTTCGCGCAGCCCCTTGACCATGCGCAACCCCAGGCGCACAGCGGGTTGCCCGGTGGTGCGGGATTCGAGGCTGCAGTCCCAGTCGCTGTGGCAGACATCCACGGCCAGGATCTGCAGATGATGGCGACGTGCATCCTGCAGGATCTGGTCGGGACTGTAGAAGCCCATGGGCCAGCTGTTGATCAAGGCGCAGGCAAAGGCCGCAGGTTCATGGCACTTGAGCCAGCAACTGGCATAGGTCAACAGGGCGAAGCTGGCGGCATGGGATTCGGGAAACCCGTAGCTGCCAAAGCCCTTGATCTGCTCGAAGATGCGTTCGGCGAACTCGCGGGTATAACCGTTTTTCAGCATGCCTTCGGTGAGCCGAATCTGGTGGGGCTCCAACCCGCCATGGCGCTTCCAGGCCGCCATGGAGCGCCGCAGTTGGTCGGCCTCGCCGGGGGTGTAGCCCGCCGCGACGATGGCCAGTTCCATTACCTGTTCCTGGAACAGGGGCACGCCCAACGTCCGCTCGAAAACCTTTTTGAGGGCTTCAGAGGGGTAACTGACCTTCTCCTGACCATTGCGCCGACGCAGGTACGGGTGAACCATATCGCCAACGATGGGCCCCGGTCGGACGATGGCCACCTCGATGACCAGATCGTAGAACGTGCGCGGTTGCAGGCGCGGAAGCATCGCCATCTGGGCGCGGGATTCGATCTGGAAGACACCGATGGTGTCGGCCCGGCTGATCATCGCGTAGGTCTGCGGGCACTCCTTGGGCAAGGTCGAAAGGGTCAGATCAAGGCCCCGGTAGCCGCGCACCAGGTCGAAACAGCGACGAATCGCGCTGAGCATGCCCAGCGCCAGAATGTCGACCTTCAACAGGCCCACGGCATCCAGGTCATCCTTGTCCCACTGGATCACCGTACGCTCGGCCATGGCGGCGTTCTCGACCGGTACCAGGGTGTGCAAAGGATGCTCGGAAATCACGAAGCCGCCGGGATGCTGGGACAGGTGACGAGGGAAACCGATCAGTTGCTCGGTCAGTGCCATGACGCGCTTGAGCACCGGGCTGTCGATGTCGAACCCGGCCTCGACCAATCGCTCGACCGGGGGCAGGTGGTCGCTCCAGCGGCCGAAGCAATCGGCCAGTGCGGTGATCTGATCCGGTGGCAGGCCCAGCGCCCGGGCAACGTCGCGTACCGCGCCGGGGCCACGGTAACTGCTGGCGACGGCGGTCAGCGCGGCGCGGTCGCGACCGTAGCGACGAAAAACGTACTGCAGGACTTCCTCGCGCCGCTCGTGCTCGAAGTCGACGTCGATGTCCGGCGGCTCGTTGCGCTCCTTGGAAATGAAGCGCTCGAACAGCATGTGCGTGTCACGCGGGTCCAGCTCGGTGATGCCCAAGGCGAAACAGACCACCGAATTGGCTGCCGAACCGCGCCCCTGGCAAAGGATATGCTGCTCGCGAGCAAACCGCACGATGTCATGGACAGTCAGAAAGTAGCTTTCATAGCCCAGCTCGATGATCAGTTGCAGTTCCTTGTCGAGCAAGGCCTGAACCTCGGCGGTTACCCCCGATGGCCAACGCCAGCGCGCACCCTCGGCGCTCAGATGGCGCAGCCAGGAGCCTGCGTCATGGCCCTGGGGCACCAACTCATGGGGATACTGATAGCGCAGCTGGCCCAGGTCGAAATGGCAGCGCCGGGCTATGTGCAGGGTTTCCTCGAGGAGCGCGGCCGGATAGAGGTCGATCAGTTGCGGCAACCCGCGCAGATGCCGCTCGCCGTTGGCGAACAACACATGCCCGGCCTCGGCCACGGGTACGTGATGGCGGATCGCGGTCATCGTGTCCTGCAAGGCGCGCCGCCCACGGGCGTGCATGTGCACGTCGCCGCAGGCCACCGCTGGCAGGCCCAGCGTCGCTGCCAGATGGAGCAAGCCGCGCAGGCGTCGCTGATCATCCGCGCCGCAGTGCAATTGCACGGCCAGCCACAGGCGGCCGGCAAAACGTCCTTTGAGCCAATGACCGTGGGCCAGTTCATGAGGCTCATCGGCTATCCACAACGCCAGCAGTCCTTCGCGTTCGATCTCGTCGAGGTCCTCGCGCAGCAGACGATACCGGCCTTTGTCGGCACGTCGGCGGGCCAGGGTAATCAAGCGACACAGGGCTTGATAACCGCCCAGATCCTGCGCCAGCAACACCAGCTTGGGCCCGTTTTCGATGCGCATCTCACTGCCCACGATCAGCGTCATCCCGTGAGCCTGGGCTGCTTGCCAGGCACGCACGATACCGGCCAGGGTGCACTCGTCGGTGATCGCCAGCGCTTCATAACCCAAGGCCGCCGCCTTGGCGAACAGCTCCTGGGCACTGGAAGCGCCGCGCTGGAAGCTGAAGTTGGAGAGGCAGTGCAACTCGGCATAGCCCTGGCTCATGCGAACCAGCCTTGCAACAGCAGTGCCGTGTCATCGCCCACCGAGCGGTAGGCCCAACCACGCCGGCCTGTCGAGGTTTCGACCAAGTAGTAATCACGGCGCACATCGCCACCGTCCCACCAACCCGATTCGATGCGCTCAGGCCCGGCCAGCACGCGCAAGCCATGGGCGGGCAAGGGTTCGGCCTGTTCCAGCAACCACCCGGGTCGCTGTGCACTGAGGTCCATTGAGGCCGGCAGCCAAGGACCATCGTTGCGCCAGGCCCGCTCGGGACGATGGTCGGCATGGGCGCGCAGATCCTGCAGGGCATCGTCGCCCAGGCGTGCGCGCAGGCGTTCGCGCAACTGCTCCCAGGGCTGCGTCTGTTGCGGCCGCTGATCGAACAGCTCCTTGCAGGCGGGCACGAAGCGCGGCAGGTCGAGCGCGCTCAACCGTACGACCTGCACGGGCCGTGGCACCTGCAGATGCTCGAAGCGACCGCGGGCCAACTCGAACAGCAGGGCCGCGTCCCGTTCGGCCGCGAGCAGGCCCACCTCGACCCGCGTGTCTTCGCCGTCCGCATGCTTGAGGTGCAGGGTAAAACGCTGCACCCCCACGTCCCGCCCCGCCAGGTAAACCGCCAGGTCGTTGATCAGGCGTCGCAGGGGAAAGAGCAGGGCCTGGTTCGACTCCACATCGAAATTGAGCTCGATGCGTTGGTCGAATACGTCCGCAGGAATGAAGAATTCCAGCGCCAGGGGGCGATGCCCCAGGAGTGTGTCGAGATGGCTGAGCACCTGGGCTGGGAATCGCCTGGCCAGTTGTGCCCTGGGCAAGGACAAGACCTCACCCAGGTGACGCATGCCCATTCGCTTGAGCGCCGTGGCGTCGTCTGCAGCCAGCCCCACCCGTTCCACCGGCAGGCGCTGAAGGGCATCGACCAGGGCATCCGAGTCTTCGACGCCGAAACCGTCATAAGCATTGGCCAGCATCCGCGCCGCGGCCGGATTGGGCGCCAGGGTGATGCGATGGCGGAAACCCAGGGCGTTCAGTTCATCGCGCAAGCGCGCTTCGAATTGCGGCCATGGCCCGAACAAGCCCATGGTCGATTGCACTTCCAGCAACAGCACACGAGGATAATGCACGCTGACCTGGGAGCTGAACCGATAGGCCCACGCCGCCAGAAAGCCTTGCCAGTGCTCGATCTGTGCCGGGTCGTAGGGCGCGGTGGCAAAATCGCGGCTGAGCATGTAGGCGGCGGTGAGCGACTGCCCCGGTTTGAGACCCAGGGCCCGCGCCGCCGGGTTCACCGCCTGCAGCACTCGCCGCTGCACCGGGCCGGTGACCAGGACTAGCGGCTGCTGCGGATCGTCGCGCTGGCGCAGCACGGCATCGAGGGCCAGTTGCGGCAGCAGAATGCAGGCCCACAGCATGGCAATCTCAAGCGTAACTGACGAAGGTGACGGGCATCGCAGGGGGTATCCCGCCGCGACATTTGAGAATCTGCACGTGCCCGGCAGGCCCTTGCAGCGACAGCCGCAGGGCAGCAGGCGACGGGTTGTGCGCCGCCTGCTGCTCGCGCAAGGCAAAGGCCAGGGTTTCGCCGGTTTCGGCGGCTACCTGCAGGCGGCGCAATGCCTTGTCGTCGGGGTTCTGCGGCCAGCAGAGCACGGCTGCGCAACTGCCGGAACGCAAACACTGCTCGGCAGCCCACAAGGCATCCCGACCTTGAGCTTGCAGCACGCTCAGGTGTTGCAGGCGCACACCGGCCGCCATCCAGGCATGTGGGTAGGGAATGAACGGAGGCGCTATCAACACGATTCGTTCACCGGCCTGGCTCAAACGCGCCAAGGTCGGCCAGAGCAACTGCAATTCGCCACAGCCGTTGGCGGCCAGCAGGATTTCACTGAGCGCTGCCGGTGGCCAACCCCCGCTGGGCAGCACGGCGTCGAGGGCGGCATGCCCGGTCGGCTGCACGCCGCTGGGGCTGGACTCCTGGCGACCGCGCCAGACGCGACGTTGGTCGATCAGCCCTTCCAGGCTGACCACGGCGCCCATCACTGCCCTGCCCTCATGGTCAGGCAGCGTGGGGAAAAAACTTCGGTGAGTGGGAGTGATCTGTTCATGGGTGCATTTTTACTACTGTATGCATGAACAGTAAAGCGTCTATTTTCACTTCATGCCATCGGGGGGTCGAACGGTCTCGATCACTCCGGCGTGGGCACCAGCAATTTGCGCAATGGAAATCGCGAAGCGCCGCTCCAGCCCAGGAATTCCTGTTCGATCATGGGCCGTGCGAAATAGAAGCCCTGGGCCTCATCACAGCCCAGGGCGCGGATCACCTGCATGCACTTGAAGGTTTCGACGCCTTCGGCAACCGTTCGGTAGCCCAGTTTGCGCGCCAGTTCCAGCACCGCCTGGACGATCAACTGATGCCGCGGACTGTGTTCCAGGCCAGTGATCATCGACTTGTCCAGCTTCACCACGTTGGCCGGGATCTCGTGCAAGTAGGAAAAATTGCTGTAGCCGGTACCGAAATCATCGATCGCCACATCCACCCCCAGGTCACGAATGGCCGCCAGCTGGCTGAGCACCTGCGGATTGGAGCGCAACCACTCACCTTCGGTGATCTCGACTTCCAGACGTTCCGGGTCGATGCCATGGGTACGACAGGCATTGCTGATGACCTGGGTGATGTCGTGGCCGTCGAAATCCAGCGCCGAAAGGTTTACCGAAAGCCGGGTCAGAAGGGTAACCGGCCACTGGGCGAGCTTGGCCAATGCTGCGTCGATCACCCAGCGCGTCACGCTGTGAATCAGGGCGTTCCTTTCCAGCACGGGAATGAATTCGTCGGGCAAGACCAGGCCCAGCCGTGGATGCTCCCACCGCAGCAGGGCTTCGGCGCTGACCTGCTCACCCTCGTGCAGCGCGAAGCGTGGCTGGAACACCAGGCGCAACTGACCTTCACGCATCGCCTGGGTAACGTCGGAAGCCAATTTGAAAGACCGGCGATAAGCGTTGTCCCGCACCGGGTCGTACCATGCCCACGGCTGGCCTGCGAGCAGGGCCAGTTCAGCGGCGTACATGGCCTTGCGCAGGGCATCGCGGACCGCTTCGAAGTTGATCACGAAGGGCGCAACACCCGCGCGGACGCTGGGACGAACCGGCATGCCTTCGATCTGGGTGGTGCAGCGCAGGGCGTGTACCAGAATGTCGAGGTAGCCGCTGACATCGCCTTGCTGCGCATCCAGTACGAAGGCAAAGCGCTTGCGGCCGATGTGATACACCCTCCCCTGGCCTGCCCGCAGACGCACCAGACGGCGTGCAATGCAGCACAGCAGGTTCTCGAACGGGACCATGCCCAAGGCCAGGGTCATGTCGTGGGCCCAGGCGGTGTCCATGGCATCGATCAGCACCAGGTAGCGCGACTCATCCGGGTGCTGGAGCAACAGGTGCCCCAGGTCAGTGAGGAACTGCCGGCGATCAGGCAACAGGGTAAGCCGATCGCTCGAGACGAACGCCTGAGCAGCGGCATGGACACTATCCGACATCACACTTTCCCGCGAATGACAGGCTCGAGCTTCCTGCGAGAGACTGGCCAGTTGTTCAGAGGGTATTTACTGAGGGAGTAGCCATCAAAGAGCGGCTCTTTAGGTGGTGGCAAAATAACATCGCACTAAATAATTGCCAAGCCCCATCCGCCCAGTAACACGCGGTTAGCATCGGAATGCCGGACGACGCTGCTACACTGAGGCAAACCCTGGGATGGAATGGACGATTCATGCTTGAAGCCCTGCTGTTCGACCTCGATGGCACTCTGACCGAAACCGACGCCCTGCACCTGCTTGCCGTCCAGCAATTGCTGGCCGAGGAAGGCCGCGACTTCACCCACGAAGAATTCCAGTTGCACGCCAGTGGCCGGGCCAACGCCGACATGTGCCAGTACCTGTTTCCGGATCGCTCGGTGGCCGAGCATGAAGCCTTTGCCGATCGCAAGGAAGCACGCTTTCGCGACCTCGCCCCGCAATTGACGCCTATCGCCGGGCTGCTGCGCCTGCTCGACCATGCCGAGCGCGAAGGCTTGGGCATGGTCGTGGTGACCAACGCTCCGCGCGCCAATGCCGAGCACATGCTCGACGCCCTGGGCCTGGCCGAGCGCCTGCCGCAGGTGGTGGTCGCCGAAGAGCTGGAGCGCGCCAAACCCGATCCACTGCCCTACCTGACCGGTTTGCAACGTTTGGGTGCCCGGGCCGAGGCTGGCATCGCTTTCGAGGACTCGGTGCCAGGCGTGACGGCCGCAGTCGCGGCCGGTCTTTTCACCGTCGCGCTGTCGACCAGCCAATCCCCGCAGACCCTCAGATCCGCCGGCGCCAATCTGGTGATCGAATCCTACGAGGATGAAAACCTCTGGATTCATATCGACAAAATGCGCCAAGGCCAATAACCAGCTGCACCCCCCTGTAGCAGCGGCGCAAGCCGCGTCGGCGGTCTATGCGGTATTCCTGATACAACCCGGTCATGTCCATCTACCGCCGCAAGCCATTCGCGGGTAGAACCCACTCCCACAGGGGTTGCTGCTACGCGGGATCGTGGAGCAGGAAATTGCCAGGGCGCTGGGGGGTGTCGTTGTCGATTTCAGGTACCAGCGCTTCATCCTTCAGATGTACACCCGACAGCTGGCGCTTGTGTGCTTCGCGCATCAGGTAGTGCAACTTGTGCGCGGCCGTGGCGTAGCTCAGGCCTTCGAGACGCACATTGGAAATGCAATTGCGCGCAGCATCGTTCAACCCCACCCGCGGTGCATAGGTGAAATACAGCCCCAGGCTGTCGGGCGAGCTCAGGCCCGGGCGCTCACCAATCAGCAACACCACCATGCGCGCGCGCAACGCCTGAGCCACTTCATCGGCCACCGCCACCCGGCCTTGCTGCACCAGGCAGATCGGCGCCAGGCTCCAGCCCTCGTCAGCGGCAATCCGCTCGATGCGCTCGAGCATGGGCAGCGCATGCCGATGCACCGCCAACGCGGAGAGGCCATCGGCGATCACCACGGCCAGGTCGAAACCGGTCGCATGCTCGTCGGCATAAGTACGCAAGGTGTGCAGCGACGCCTCATCCAGGCGCCGCCCCAGATCCGGACGCTGCAGATAGACATGCCGATCACCCGCCGCGCTGTGCAGGCTCAGGCTCTCGGGACGGGCCTGTACCAGCGCGGCCTGGTCGAACGGCAGGTGAACCGCATCGCGGGCTTGTGCGTGGGCGTACTGAAAGTCCAATTGGGCACTGCTGGGCAGGCTGGTGCCAGCTCGCCCCAAGGCGATGCGCGCCGGTGTCAGCGCACGCAACGCATGCCAGGGATCACCTTGTGTCAGCGTCTTATCATTCATGAGCTACTTTTCACCTCATCACTATGACCAGAGGAAACGGGCGCTTCAACCCAGCCGCCCCAGTGCTTTGCCGAACAACGGCGGCACGCCGCTGCCCAGACGCAGCTGGCCATCCTTCTGTTGCAGAATGTCCATGCGTGCCAGCCATTCCTCGAATTCGGGCGCCGGGCGCAGGCCCAGCGTCTTGCGCGCGTACAAGGCGTCGTGAAAGGACGTGGTCTGGTAGTTGAGCATGACGTCATCGGAGCCCGGAATGCCCATGATGAAATTGATCCCCGCAACACCCAGCAGGGTCAGCAACATGTCCATGTCATCCTGATCGGCTTCGGCATGATTGGTGTAGCAGATGTCGCAGCCCATCGGCACACCCAGCAGCTTGCCGCAGAAATGATCCTCGAGACCGGCGCGGATGATCTGTTTGCCGTTGTACAGATATTCCGGCCCGATGAACCCCACCACCGTATTGACCAGAAAAGGGTCGAACCGGCGCGCCACGGCATAGGCCCGCGCTTCACAGGTCTGCTGGTCCACGCCATGGTGGGCATTGGCCGACAATGCACTGCCCTGGCCTGTCTCGAAGTACATCAGGTTGTTGCCGACCGTCCCTCGCCTCTGGCTCAGACCCGCTTCGTAGCCTTCCTGCAACACCGCCAGGCTGACGCCGAAACTGCTGTTCGCCGCCTGCGTACCGGCGATGGACTGGAACACCAGGTCCAGAGGCACGCCGCGTTCGATCGCCGCGATCGAGGACGTGACATGGGTCAGTACGCAGGACTGAGTCGGGATACCGTAATGCTCGATGACGCCATCGAGCATCTTCAACAGCTCGCTGATGGCGCTCAAGCTGTCGCTGGCCGGGTTGATGCCGATCATGGCATCGCCGTTGCCGTACAGCAGGCCATCCAGCACGCTGGCGGCAATGCCGGCCGGATCGTCGGTGGGGTGGTTGGGCTGCAACCGTGTCGACATGCGCCCCCGCAGCCCGACCGTGTTGCGAAAGCGCGTGACCACCCGGATCTTCTGCGCCACCAGGACCAGGTCCTGCACGCGCATGATCTTCGAGACAGCCGCGGCCATCTCCGGCGTGATGCCTGGCGCCAAGGCGCGCAGGCTGGTTTCGCTGGCCGCATCGCCGAGCAGCCAATCGCGGAAGCCGCCCACGGTCAAATGGCTGACCGCAGCGAAAGCCTGCGCATCATGGGTGTCGACGATCAGCCGAGTGACTTCGTCCTCTTCATAGGGGATCAACGCCTCGTCCAGAAAGCGCTTGAGCGGCACCTCGGCCAGCGCCATCTGCGCGGCCGCCCGCTCGGCATCACTGCCGGCGGCGATCTCGGCCAGGTAATCGCCGGAGCGTGCCGGACTGGCCTTGGCCATCAACTGCCGGAGGCTGTCGAAACGCCAGGTTTGCCCGCCGATGCTGTGCACGAAACTCATGCTGCCCTCCTCACTCGCTGGCCAGTACGGGTTGGCGGTCGCCACGGCTGCGCACGAAGACGCAGAACAGCGAGCCGAGGGCCATCAGGCCGATGAAGATCCCGCAGATCATGGCATTGAACCACACCATCGCCACCAGACACACCAGCGCCAGCAGCAAGGCAATGGCCGGCACCAGCGGATAGCCGGGGGCGCGGAAGGACCGCTCCAGTTGTGGCTCGCTGCGACGCAGTTTGAACAGGCTGAGCATGCTCATGATGTACATGACGATGGCGCCGAACACGGCCATGGTGATCATCGCTGCGGTCAGCGTCAGGCCTTGGAGATTGACCAGGCCATCGCTGAAGATCGCTGCGATGCCCACCACGCCACCGGCGAGGATGGCGCGATGCGGCGTCTGGAAACGCGACAGCTTGGCCAGGCTTGCGGGCAAAAAGCCGGCCCGTGCCAGCGCGAAGAACTGTCGCGAATAGCCCAGGATGATGCCGTGGAAACTGGCGACCAGCCCGAACAGGCCGATCCACACCAGCATGTGCATCCAGTTGGAGTTCTCGCCCACTACCCCTTTCATGGCCTGCGGCAGCGGGTCGTTGATGTTGGCCAGAGCGCGCCAGTCACCCACGCCACCGGCGAAGATCATCACGCTGATGGCCAGGGTCACCAGGGTCAGGATGCCGGCGATGTAGGCCCGGGGAATGGTGCGCTTGGGATCCTTGGCTTCCTCGGCGGCCATGGCCGCGCCTTCGATGGCCAGGAAGAACCAGATGGCGAAGGGAATCGCCGCGAACATGCCACTCAAGGCACCCAGGCTGAACGTGTCCGCCCCGGCCCATCCGCCCAAGGCGAAATTGCTGAAACTGAACGCTGGCGCCACCACCCCCATGAACACCAACAGTTCCAGCACGGCGAGGATGGTCACCACCAGCTCGAATGTGGCGGCGATGCTCACGCCGACGATGTTCAGGCTCATGAACACACAATAGGCCCCTACTGCCGCCCACTTGGGGTCGAGCCCTGGAAACTGCACATTGAGGTAGGCGCCGATGGCCATGGCGATGGCAGGCGGGGCGAACACGAATTCGATCAGGGTGGCCAGCCCGGCGATCATTCCACCGGTGGGGCCGAACGCACGCAGGCTATAGGCAAAGGGTCCGCCTGCGTTGGGGATGGCGGTGGTCAGTTCAGTGAAGCTGAAAATGAAGCAGGTGTACATCACGGCGACCATCAGCGTCGTGCAGAGGAAACCCAAGGTGCCAGCACTGCCCCAGCCATAGCTCCAGCCGAAATACTCACCGGAGATCACCAGGCCAACGGCGATGCCCCACAGATGCAGTGTGCCCAGCGTGGGTTTGAGTTGCGAAACGGTCATGGGTGTGCCCTCGAAGGTGGAGATGAGCAAAGGAGCGTTCCTGAAAGTAACCATAGGCGCCCACTGGCGATCTGGCGCCGTGAATATGAAAGCTGCCTTGGCATCGACTTCGCCGATGGCGCGCCAGGTTGAAGCACGCCTTTTCGTACGATGCCCCAATCACGGGCACTCGATGGCAGCACTTTTTCACGGCATGTGGCTGACTACACAGGAACGCCGTTTCCTTGAACCCTGTGCTTGAACGATTCTCGGAAACAGTTCTTTGAAACATCTGCACACATCAAGCCAGCTCATGGCAGAGCGTGTTCAACTCTGCCCCGCATTGCGCGTGAGCGGCGAACCGATAGCCTCGTTAATGGTCGCAGACAGGGAGCGACGTGCTCGGCCGGTGGGTTGCAAAACCATGTTTCGCTTGATTCGCAGTTGTCTGACCGTAGCGTTCCTGGCCAGCGTGGTGGGCTGTTCGCTATTGCCCCAGCGTGACCCGGTGTCCATCAGCGTGGTAGGCATCGAGCCCTTGCCGGCGCAGGAACTGGAACTGCGCTTCGCCATCAAGCTGCGACTGCAGAACCCCAACGAAACGCCCATCGAGTACGACGGCGTGGCAGTGAATCTGGATGTCAACGGCCGTCCGCTGGCCAGCGGCGTCAGCAGTCAGCACGGCCGTATCGAGCGGTATTCGGAGGACGTGCTGGTGGTGCCGGTCAGCGTCTCTGCACTGACCGCATTGCGCCAGGCGGTGGGCCTGAACCCGGCGCAGAGCTTGAACGGCTTGCCCTACCGCCTGCACGGCAAGCTTGCCGGGGGGCTGTTCGGGACGGTGCGCTTCAGCGACAGCGGTACCTTGAGTCTGCCGTCCGCAACAGGCTACTAAGTGCGTATGGGGTCGCGGACCGATCAACCCTGGGGCTGTGACGCACTGGATGAATCAACGTGCCGCCGCCATCAGCTTGTTCACTTCAGCGCGGACCATATTGGCGTATTCGGGGGGTGACATGCCATCCAGCTCGCCCCGTACCCATTCGGCCCAGCGCCCTTTGCGCTTGGCCTTTTCCCCGATGAGACGCGCGGCCTCGGCTTTGGCCTTGCCCAGGTTGGCTTGCCACAGCTCGTAGAGACGGGCTTTTTCATCCTCGATCATGGCGCGCTCGGCCAGCGAGCGATTGGCGAGATTGAAGCTCATTGCAGGTACCTGTCAGCAGAAAAAACAGGCGACATCTTACACGCCTATACATGAAAATCTGTAGGAACAGACGGCGCGCCCAAGCCCTTCATGCAACTTTCCAAGGCGCTGGGACTCCATCTTGCACTGCCTTAATAAACACCAGGAGTTAGTGAAATGGCCCGTAAATCAGGTGCTCAATCGGCCGAGGATCAAATCAAGGATCAAGTCTTCAGCGAGCTGTTGGCGCTGATCGAAGAGTCGGAAAAAATGCTCAGGGACAGCGCCTCTCTGGGAAGCAACGAGGCCGACACCGTACGCGCGCAGGTCAACTCCAAACTCGAACATGTGTCCTATTCCCTCGCCGGGCTGCGCGAACGCGCCAAACCGGTGGTCGAGGCCACGCAGACCTACATCGGTGGCCATCCGTGGCAGACCGTGGCCGCATCGGCGACCTGTGGCTTGCTGCTCGGCCTGCTGCTGGGCCGTCGTAACTGATTCACCTCCGCTCCGGGCCGCCGATCGCTGC
This sequence comes from Pseudomonas sp. UBA6276, assembly GCF_002438365.1. Taxonomy (NCBI): domain Bacteria; kingdom Pseudomonadati; phylum Pseudomonadota; class Gammaproteobacteria; order Pseudomonadales; family Pseudomonadaceae; genus Pseudomonas; species Pseudomonas sp. UBA6276. The sequence continues at coordinate 28,884 of NZ_DJUS01000129.1, read as the reverse complement.
GGCCCTCTTGTGCCCTGCCTTCACTCCCTCGCCAACGCCCGCAGTTTTTCCACCTCCTGCACCGACATCGAAATACCCTGAGTGTGCGATAACACCCGCTGACGATAGCGTCTGTCACCCGACAACCGTGTCTGCCCTGCCTCGTGCATGCGCTCGACCAACTCGCGGCTACGCACGGCAAAATCATGACCGGCGCTCTTGCTGGGGTCGATGACGATGATCAATTGCCCGGTCCAGGGCGTTTGCGCGCCGGGGTGTCGCTTCCAGTCGAACTCGAAGGAAAAATTCCCGCCAGTGAGCGCTGCCGCGAGCAGCTCGACCATCATCGACAAGGCCGAGCCCTTGTGTCCGCCAAAGGGCAGCAGCGCCCCACCCTCGAGGATCGCCGCCGGATCGGTCGTAGCCTGCCCATGCTTGTCGACACCGGTACCCACGGGCACCGAATGGCCCGCCCGCGCGGCGATCTGCACGTCACCGTGGGCCAGCGCACTGGTGGCCATGTCGAAGACCAAGGGATCCTTGCCCGCGCAAGGCGCCGCGAACGCTATGGGATTGGTGCCGAACAACGGCTTGTTACCCCCATGGGGTACGACGCAGGTCATGCTGTTGACCACGCTCAGAGCGACTAGGCCTTCGGCGGCGAAGGGTTCGACATCCGGCCAGAGCGCGGCGAAATGGTGGGAGTTGCGGATAGCGAGGACAGCGATGCCCGCTTCGCGCGCCTTGGTCACCAAGAGCCCTCGCGCAGCGGCCAACGCCGGCTGGGCAAAGCCTCCAGCGGCATCCACCGCGACGTAACCGCTCGCCACATCCTCGACCACGGGGCGCGCCTTGCCGTCCACCCAGCCGCTGGCCAAGGAAGAGAGGTAACCGGGTATGCGAAATGTGCCGTGACTGTGAGCGCCGTCGCGTTGGGCGGTGGCACAGTTGTGGGCGAGAATGTCGGCGACCTCGACCGAGGTGCCATGACGCAGAAAGATCTGACGCAGCAGCTGCGTCAGATCGGAGAAGGACAACGATTGCGAGGCGTCGCTGGCAGGCATCATGGGCTTCCTGGCGTAAACGGAACAGAGTCCTAGTACGCCATACCCACCTGCTTTAGGACAAGCCCGCTCGAATCAGTCCTTCTGGTCGCGCAGCACGTTGCCCGATACGCCGTCGATGCGGAACTCGTAAGTCACACCATCAGCCTTCAGACCTTCGCCTTCCCAGTAGCCATCATTGTCGGCTTCGATCTTGGTGACCTGGGTATAGCCTTTGGACTTGGCGGTTTCGATGGCTTTCTCGATGGTGATCCAACCCGCACCGGGCTTGTCGGCCAAGGCCAGGCCGGCAGTCATCAAGGCGGAAGTTGCAACTACGGCAGTCAAAGTCTTCTTGAACATGGGGCACTCCATAACAGTGATTGGTGTGTGCTGCACTGTCTTGGAGCGTCACACTGAAAAATTAGTTCACGGACGCTTGACCTTGCGCCGCATCACGCCGTTGATCACAACCACGAGCACAGCAATGCCCATGGCGATGTATTGAAAGAGTTTTTCAGTGATCACGCCTTGGGTCTGCAGGTAGGACAGGCCGAGCATTGCCAGTAGTACCAGCAAGGCGATCAGCAAGGAATATTTGATGCGTTGAGCTTGAGTCATCTGGGGATCCTGACAGGGGTATTGGCCGGCTTGAGTATCCGGGTTGTCACTGTTGCGTGGATTGCGCATGAAGGCAGGTCAGTGCGCGAAAAATCGTATTTTACAACGCCGAGGCGCAACAGGGGATGGTGTTGAACGACTGGATCATTGCTGAGGAGGATGCCGACTTGTGGTGAAAATTTCCGACGTACCTGTCGGAACCTGCCCACACCCAGAGACCCCTTGACTCCTAGAGCCTCAAAGGCGCCTGGACAAGAATGACTGCCGGCCGGATGGGCCATTTGCTGCCACAAGGAAGTCACCATGAACACCCAACAGCTTCAGCAGATCGACGTCGAGCAACTCCCCCACTCATTGCAGGTACTGATCGACTGCATTGGCGTCGAGCAAGCCTATCGCCTGACGCAACTGTATGGCGGGCGCCCACGCTACATCCCCAAGCACCCGCAACGCACCAGCCTTAGCGAACAGCTCGAAGCCGAAGCGGTGGCCGCGTTGATCCAGCGCTTCGCCGGCATGGCCCTGGAAATCCCCAAGGCCGATCATTTTCTGCGGCAGTGGCGCAACCAGCAGATTCACCACGAAACGCTCAACGGCACCTCACGCAGTGTGCTGGCGCATAAATATGGACTGAGCCAGCGCCAGATCGGCAATATCCGCCGCACGCTTGGCTAGTCGAACATTCCCCAGGCCCATTCACGGGCCCGGGTTCACGCCTCAGAAATCGCGCTTGTAGAACAGATCCAGTGAGCTGGCCACGCCACTGGCCACTTCCAGATACAGACGTTTGCTGAGCAGATAGCGCAAGGCAATGGTATTAGCCGGCTCGAATACCCCTACGCCATAGCGCAGGCTGAGTTTTTCCGACAGGTTGCCGCTGGCGACCACACTGGTTGCATCGCCACTGCCCTGGGTGTCGAGCTGAAAATCCTCGATTCCCAGGTCGGTCGCCAATTTGCTGGTCACTCCCGAACTGCCCATCAGCCCCAAACCGAGCGCCGCCTGAGCGAGCATGTTGTTGTCCTCGCCGCTGTTGCCTAGCGGGCGACCCAGCACCAGATACGACAGCGCTTGCTCCTGGCTCATGGTCGGTTCCGAAAACACCTCGCTGGTAGGCTGCTCGGCGTTGCCGGTCAAGCGAATACCGGCAATCACATCGCCGGTGGTACGGATCGCTTCGATGTCGAGGTATGGCTGGCTGATGGGCCCGGCAAACAACAGCCGCGCGCGACGTATGGTGAGGCGCTGGCCATAGGCGTTGTAGCGCCCGTCGTTGAGCGCCAGTTCACCCCGAGTGTCGAGGTTGTCGCCGATGTGCACGTGACCGGCCAGGTTGGCACTCAGGCCAAAGCCGTTGAAGGTGAGTTTTTCCTGGCCCACTTCCACATCGATATCGATCGCCATGGGCAAGGGTGTCTTGCCCTGCTCGGTCTGGTTGCCGACGATCACCACGTCATCGGAAAGTTTGACGGTGGACGGTGGCAACTGACGGATGACGATGGCCCCTTTGGGAATGAACACCTTGCCGGCCACGGCGAGCCTTTCGCCATTCATCTGGATACTCAGATCCGGTGCCGCTTCGAGCGTCGCATAGGGTTCGACGTTGATCGGCAGGCGCGTGCCCTTGAGCTGCACGTCCACGTCCAGAGCGTTGGCCCAGGCGACCGTGCCGCCCAACGTTCCCTGGCCCGTCTTGCCGCTTTTCCAACTGCCCTGCAGGCGCACGCTTTCACCTGCGATCAATGCCTGCAGTTGCAAGTCCTCGAGCGTGGTCGGCAGTTCCGGGCCGGCAATTTGACCGCCGCTGAGGGTGACATTGCCGTTCACTTGAGGCGCCACCAGGGAACCGGCGATCTGCCCGCTGCCATCGAGTTGGCCCTTGAGGGTTTCCACCATAGGCACGAATGGCCGGGCGATGGAAAGATCGAGCCCGGACAGGCGGAAGCTGCCGCTGATCGGCTTGCTCTGCGCAATGGGATCGATCTGGGTGATGACCTGCAATTGTCCCAGGCGATCGCCGCGGAAGTTGAGTTCGGTATCGATCCGTTTGGGGTTCAAGCGACTGGTCAGGCGCAGTGTCTGGTAAGGAAAATCGACCCATTGGTCCTTGTTGCGCACGCGCAGGGTGCCGTTGCCCGCGTCGATCATGACCTCACCGGCCGGGCCGCTGGCAGGGACGTCGATTGCAACATCGGCGTTGAGCATGCCCTTCCAGGCGAAATCTTTCGGCAGCCATTGGGCCAGGCTGTCCAACGGAAACTGCTTGAGGTGGTAACGCAGTCGCGGCTGCGGCGCCAGGCGCTGGTCCTCGCCGCACAGGCTGGCAGATCCCGAGCGCCAGCAGTGGGCGCCGAAATTGACCTGGCCACCGGTCAGGTATTCAAGACGTGCCGGTGCCTGCAGACGCCAATCCTGCCCACCGGCCTGGACCGAACCGCTGGACAGCCGTCCGCGCCAACTGCTTTGCGCGGTGAAGCCCTTGTCCAGCGTGCCGTCCAGAGCGGTGGCCAAAGCCAGTTGCGGCCCCTTGAGCGCCAATTGCAGCTGCTGCCGTTTGATATCGCCCGAGGCCTTACCGGTCAGGGTGCCCAGGTCGGTGTCACCGGCGCGAATACCGGCGGCGGTCAAATCAAGATTGCCACGCTGGGCCTTGTCGAGGGCGGCGTCCAGCGTCAGGTTCTGCAGACGGTTGCTGTCCAGTGCCAACTGACGCCCCTGCAGCGATAGCTTGCCCTGGGGCGCCTGCAAGGTACCGGCTGCGTCGAGCTGGCCCTTGAGTTGCCCTTGCAGCCCGGGCCACAACTGGCCCAGACGAGCCAGATCGATGTTGAGTCGCGCCTGAATCTGCTGCTGCAGACTGCCTTGACCCTGGATACGGTTATCGCCCAGGCGTACGTCGAGGTTGCCCAGCGTCCAGCGCTCGCCGGCGCCCTGTGCCTTGGCCTGGAGCAGCGCAGGCTGGCCGCGCAGGCGGCCCTTGAGGTCCAAGTCGGCATCCAGCTTGAGCTGTTCGTTCTTGAATTCACCGGTGCTGCGCAGCGGACCGGCGAGGCTGCCCGGCATCTGCGCAACCCAGTAGGCAGGATCGATGGCGCTTAGGTCCAGAGCCGTGTCCCAGGCTACGCCATCGGCGAACTTGACGTTCAGGTGCCCTGCTGCCTTGCCCTGCCCCGCGACCAGTTCCAGTTGCGGCAGGAACACTTGCTGCAGATCGCCGCTAAATGGCGTCACCAGGGTAAACGCACCGGCTGGGCCATCGAAGGCACCGTTCAGGTTGCCCAGGTACTTGCCGTCGCGATAGTCGACCTCGCCTTTGAAACGCCGAACTTTCACATCCGGCTCGGCAATGACGGGGTACAGGCGGTGCCACGGGAAGTCCTGCCAATCGATAGTGGCCTTCGCCGCCAGACCTTGTTGCCAATCCAGGCTGCCAGCCAGCCGCACCTGCTCCCGCGCCGCTGAAGAAATGTCCAGGGTCTGCACCACTGCACCCTTGGCGTCGACCCGCGCGCTCAGCACCAAGGTCATCGGCGATTGTTCGGCTGGCAGACTGGCGTGGCCATCGATGGCATAGCCAGCCTGCAGGTCGCCTTTGGCGAGCAGTTCCAGTTGATTGAATGCCAAGGTGTCGGGCAGCCCGGCGCTGGGTTTGAACGCCTCGCTGACAATGCGCAGCTGGGCCGGCAAGTGTTCGGCCAGCGGCTTCAGGGTGCCCGTTATGGCGGCCGGCAGGTAGCCGGAGCTTTGCCCATTCAGGGTCAGCGTGTCGAGCAGATCACCTGTGGCGTTCAGGGTGACTTGCCAAGGCTTGTCGTCAACCTTGGGCAACTGTACCTGGGCATTGAGGTTCAGCGGCCATTGGCCGCCGGGGCGCAGCGTGCCGTCCAGATCCAGCACCAGGTCATCGCGCTGCAGGTGCCCGCGATCGATCTTCAGGCCATCGGCGGTCCAGTGTGCCGCCAGCTCGAGACCACTGAGCTGCTGCACGCCATCCAGTTCCAGGCTGCCGATACGCACATCGCCCAGTTCTATGGCGACGGGCAACTGCAGGTCAGGCAGTGTGATCGGCCCGTCGCTGGCCGGTTCCTGACTGGCAGGCAGTTGCACAAGAATGGCGTCGGTGTGCAGGGTGTCGATGCACAGCGTCATGCGCCACAGGCAACTAGGTGACCAGGCCAGCTCGGGCGCCCGCACTTCGACACGGGTCGCGCCTTGCTGCCATATCAAAGAGTCTGCCTGCCAGTGGCTGCCCAGTGTGCCCTTGAAGTTTTCCAGGGTCAGTCCGGGCACACGGGCCAGCGCCCAACGACTGCCGGCCTGGGTTCCCAGCACCAGCGAAAGGGTCACCAGAACGATCAGCAACAGGCCTACGAGCGCAGCCAGGGTGATCAGCGCACCGCGTTTCACCGCCGGCCTCACAGTTCCGGACCCATGGAAAAGTGCAGCCGCACGCCGCCATCGTCATCCATCGCGTGAGCCAGGTCGAGCCGAATGGGGCCCACCGGCGACACCCAGCGTACGCCGACGCCGATGCCTGTCTTGAGGTCGGCGAATTTCAGGTCGTTGAACGAGTTGCCCTTGTCGATGAAGGTTGCCACGCGCCACTTTTCGGCAATCGAATATTGGTACTCGACACTGCCGGCGACCATGTAGCGTCCGCCGATGCGATCGCCATCGGAGTTCTCCGGCGACAGGGTCTGGTAGTCGTAGCCACGCACGCTCTGGTCGCCACCGGCGAAGAAACGCAACGAAGGCGGAACGGATTTGTAACCGTTGGTGGCATTGCCGCCCAACTGCACCCGGCCAAGCAAGCGGTGATTCTGTGCCACAGTGGTCAAGCCCTTGAGCATTACGTTGCCATGCAACAGGTTGGTGTCCGACAGCACCCCTTCCTTGGCCACCTGGGCATCGAACTGCACGCGGTAGCCGTTATGGGGGTCGACCTTGTTGTCGCTCTTGAGGTAGGTGTAGCTGATGCCGGGCATCAGCAAGGTACTAAGGCCCGTGTCGTCGCCGAGCCGGTATTCTTCGCGTTGCCACTTCAACGAGATGACTCGCTGCCAACCGCTGGGGAGTTTGCTGTGCCATTCCGGGCCGAACGTGAGCAGTTTGCTCAGGCTGTCGGTGTCGGCCAGCTCTTCGTATTGGTACCCACCGGCCCACCGCAGCTTGTCGGTCAGAGGGGGATCCAGGGGAATGTCGTACCAAAGGCCGACGTTCTGCCGAGGCGCCGAAAGCTCCAGCTCCGCACCATAACTGTGGCCTTGGGGGTTGACCCAATGGCGGGTCCAGTTGGCTTTGCCGCGCGGGCCGACGTCGGTCGAATACCCCAGACCCAAACCCATGGTCCGAGGCTTGCGGGTCGTCAGCTGGACATCGACAGGAATGACTCGCTCGCTGGCGGCAGTGGGCGCGGCATCGACCCGCACGCCTTCGAAGTAGCCGCTCGATTGCAACGCCTGGTTGAGTTCGGCGATCAGTTCGGAATCGTAGGCCGTGTCTTCCTTGAACGGCACCATGCGTTGCAGGAGTTCTTCGTCGAACGGCGTGTCGCCCTGGAAGCTGACTTTACCTAGCTTGAAGCGCGGGCCGCTGTTGTAGACCAGTTCGACATCCGCGACGCCGGCCCGTGGGTCGACCGCCAGGCGCTGCTTGCTGAAGGTGCCGCTGAAGAACCCATAGCGCGAGGCCTGGTTCTGGATCAGTTGCTTGGCATTTTCGTACTGACCGTGGTTGAGCACGGCACCGGGCGCCAGCTCGTTGCTGCGCGGGACGCGAAAGGCCTTCAAGTCGGCCGCCGGGCCTTCGACGCGCACCGTGACGTTGCGCAGATGCACAGGCTCACCCGGTTCGATACGTAGCAGCAAACGCGGGGTTTCGCCCGGCTGCACTTCGCTGGTCACGCGTGCCTGATAATAGCCCAATGCCTGGGCCGCCTTTTGCGCCTGCTCCTCGGCTCCACGACTGAAGCGCAGCAGCGCCTCACCGTCACGGTCACCCAAGCTGCCGATGTAGCCTTCGACGTTGCTCTTGAGTGCCGGGTTGGCAGGGTTGACGCGTACGTCGAGTACGCTTTGGGCCTGGGCCGCCATGCTTGCGACCAGCAGCGCCAGGCTGCCGGCCAATCGTCCTGAATAATTCATAGGCGAATGCTATCACGACCCGTACGTCGATTTGGACCCTGCCAGGCGTTGCCAAGGGCTCTGGATCAGCCCTGTGCGTAACCGACTGTTTCAGGACTGGGGTGGAAGAACACATGCTCGACCACAGGCCCCAGGTTCACTTCCCCAATCTGGGTATAGCCCTGGCGCTCGAAGAACGCCAGGTAGCGCGGGTTGCCGGTGTCCAACACCACGCCTTCTGAGGTTGGATCCTGAGCACACCAGTTGTGCACCGCGGTCAGCAGTTGCTCCCCGAGTTCAGGGCCCTGAAAGTCCGGGTGCAGCCCCATCAGCGGCAGCACATGGACGGCATCCGAGGGGATGCATTCCTGGACGGCGTGATGGTATTCGAGATAGCGGCGCGTGCCTTCCACACCCGTACCGAGCATCATTCGCCACTGCCAGGCCCAGCTTTCGGTGATACCCAGGCGACGCTGCGGTGGCGCTACCAGCGCAACACCCGCCAGGCGATCGTCGAAGAACAAGCCCAAGGCCGGCAGGTCCTGGAGAAAATGCTGATTGACCAATTGCCGCACGGTGGAACGCACACGCCGTTCGAAGCCTGGGCGATCGGCTTCGAACAGGTAGGCAAAGGTCGGGTCGACGAGATAGGTCTGGTAGAGCAGCGCACGGGTTTCACGGGCATAACCACCATCGAGCTGACGTACTTCTGCAGCGGTGGTCGAAGTCTGGGGCATCGGGTCTGTCCTTGAGGAGTGCAACGAGTAGTCAATGGACGGTCCGCGACCCCAGGGGTTCCGTACCCTGGCCAGGCAAATCGTGCACCGATGCCGGACGCCGTGCTGGTGAGCTGCGCCGCAGTCCGTTAGCATCGCCGATTTGCCAGGATCCGCGACCATGAAAATCGTCTCGTTCAACATCAACGGCTTGCGTGCCCGCCCCCACCAACTGGCCGCCTTGATCGACAAGCACCAGCCGGATGTGATCGGTCTGCAGGAAACCAAGGTGTCGGATGAACAGTTCCCCCAGGCCGAGATCGAGGCGCTGGGGTATCACGTGCACTTTCACGGGCAGAAAGGCCATTACGGAGTGGCATTGCTGTCGCGCGCCGCGCCGCTGAGTATCGATAAAGGGTTTGCCAGCGACGAGGAGGACGCACAGCGCCGCTTCATCCGCGGTACCTTCGCCGATGCCCAAGGCCAGGTCGTGACGATCATGAACGGTTATTTTCCACAGGGTGAAAGTCGCGACCACCCCACCAAATTCCCTGCCAAGCGCCGTTTCTACAGCGACCTGCAAACCCTGCTGGATACAGGGTTCAGCAACGATCAACCGCTGGTGGTGATGGGTGACGTGAACATCTCTCCCCAGGATTGCGACATCGGTATCGGCGCGGACAACGCCAAGCGCTGGCTGAAGACTGGCAAGTGCAGTTTCCTGCCCGAAGAGCGCGAGTGGATGCAGCGATTGCAGCAGTGGGGCCTGGTGGACAGTTTCCGCCATTTGCATCCGGAGGTCGCCGACCGGTTCAGTTGGTTCGACTACCGCAGCCGTGGCTTCGAGGATGAGCCCAAGCGGGGGTTGCGAATCGACGTGATCCTGGCGTCCCACGGATTGCTGCCCAGGGTTCGGGCAGCGGGTATCGATTACGATTTGCGGGGGATGGAAAAACCTTCGGATCATGCGCCGATCTGGTTGGAGCTGGGGCCTTTGTGACCATTATGTAAGGATCGGCGGTGCGGCTGGACGCGGCTTGCGCCGCTGCTACAGGGATTGTGGGGCGTTTGTGGGATTGGCGGTGTGGGCGGACGCGGCTTGCGCCGCTGCTACGTGGATTGTGGGCGTTTGTGGGATTGGCGGTGTGGGCGGACGCAGCTTGCGCCGCTGCTACAGGGATTGCGGGGTGCTTGTTGGATTGGCGGTGCGGCCGGACGCGGCTTGCGCCGCTGCTACGGGGATTGTGGGCGTTTGGTGGGTTGCGATGGTGCAACCTGGGCCGGGGCGCGGAGATGTTCTGTAGCAGCGGCGCGAGCCGCGTCCGCGGTGCATGGGGTTGGCCTGCAGCATCGCCGTACGGCTTTTGAGGTGGACTTATTGCACCTGGGCCTGCTGATCGAGCTGGGCGCGCAATTCCGGCGCCAGGTTGAGGGCAGCGGCCAATTGGTCAAGCCACGCGCGTTCGCCGGCATCCTGCTGACCCATCAACATCACACTGGCCAAGTACATCTCCGCCGCCATCGCCGGGCCATCAGCGGCACTGGCCAACTCTTGCGCATCCAGCGGCCGTGCCAGTTCCGCGTCCAGCCATTGCTGCAGTTGCGCATCCTCGGCATGATCGGTCAACTCGGCGCGGATCGCGGCTTCCTCCTGTGCATCCACCCGGCCATCGGCCTTGGCGGCGGCAATCAGAGCGCGAAGGATCGCATGACTATGCCCTTCCGCTTCCGGCTCGGACAACTGATCGACGGTGCGCAGTGCCTGCTGTGGGGCGTTGGCCTGCTGTTGCTGCCAAGCCTGATAGGCCTTGAAAGCCATCATCCCCAACGATGCCAGCGCGGCGTATTTGCCGGAACCGGATCGATTACCGCCACGCCCACCCAACAGGCCGCCCAGCAAACCACCCAGACCGCCCAAACCACCGACCCCGCCGCCTGATGCACCCCGGCTGCCGCCGAGCAGACTGCCGAGTACATCCCCCAGACCACCCTGCCCGCTCGAGGCACCAGGTTGATTGGCTGAGGATTGGCCGCCGCGCCCGCGCAGCAGTTGTTCAAGTAGGTCAGTGGTGTTCATGGCAAAGCTCTCTGTGTAGTGATGAGGAGTGCAACACCATAGATCACCCAGCGGCTTGGCGGGTTCAGCACAAACTGTAGGCGTAACCTTCAGAACCAGCGGTCGTTACGCTTGCGGCCACGGGTCATCATCGGCAGGATCAGGCCTGCGAGCAGACCTGCACCGGCTATGCTGCCGCCGTAGACCATGTAGCTCATCATCACGTGCTTGTTTTCGTCACCCAGCTTCGCCTGGGTGCTGCGCAGCTCGGACTGGGCATCGCTGAGCTCGGCATTCAGTGCCTTGCTGCGCGCTTCCAGCTCGTCGATCAGCGCCTTGCGCGCGTCCAGGGTTTCCTGCATGCCCTGTACGCGATTCTTCCAGCTGTCGTCGATGGTTTGCAGCTTGCCGCTCAGATCAGCGACCTGTTGGGTCAACAGGGGAACGTGCTCGGCGGGACCTGGCGTCGGTTGCAGGTCACTGCTGGGGATCCAGACACTGGAACCGCCTTCACCGCGCACTTGGCTGTAGTCACCCTGGGTAGACAGCAATTCGACCTTCTGGCCGGACTTCAAACTGCCGACGATGCGATAGCCGTCGGTAGGACCACTGCGAACGAAAGTGCTCAGGTTGTCACTGACCCAGCGGCTGTTGCCAGGAGCCTCTTCGCCATGCGCCGGGCCGACAGTGAAGAGCAGGCCAGTGAATACGCCGGTGGCCACCAGGCGGGTGCGGCTGAATACGGTAGAGAAACGTTGGAATGAGGGCATGGCGATCTTCACATGAATAAGAAAAAAGGCCCCGATGAACGGACCATTCGAGAGCGGGACAGCAATGTCCCAAGAGGCTGGGCCTGCACCGGAGGGCCTGTCGCTACTACCGCTACGGGTGGCTACTACTTGCGAAGGGAGGCGATGAAAAGCTCCCAAAGGGCCTATTGCCCGGCATGCCGTCGGTTCAAGCCGCCAGCTGAAAGACCACGAAATCGTGTCAAGGTTCACAAAAAAAGAGTGACTGGCCGCACGCTATGGGTGAGTGGAAGCTAGGCGTCGCCCAGCTTCACACTGAAAAGACAGCCGTGGGGTTCACGGCTGCTCAGGCTGACGCTCCATCCCTGGTTGACGCAGATGCGCTGCACCAGCGACAAGCCCAGCCCCAGGCCTTCGCCCCGCTGCTCGTCACCTCGAACAAAGGGCTGAAACATCGCGTTGCGTTTTTCCTCGGGAATGCCGATGCCGCTGTCTTCGACATGGAAGCCGGTTTGCGTCAGGGTCAGGCGCACGAAGCCGGTGTCGGTGTAGTGCCAGGCATTGCGCAGCAGGTTGCCCATCACCGAGTGCAGGAAGGCCTGGTTGTAGACTTCGCTCGAATGGTTATCCACGACATAGATGAATTCCAGACCCTTGGCTTCGATCTGCCGTCCCCAGATCTCCACCAGTTCATCGGCCGTACGCCTGAGCGTCGCGGTAGGGTTGCCGTGGCTGGCCGCCTCTCGATCCCGAGCGAGTAGCAGGAAGGTCTCGACCAACTGACTCATGCCGTCCGTGGCCCGGGCGATGCGGGTCACCTGCCGTTGCGAGCGCTCATCCAGCTCGCTGCCGAGCAGCAGATCGCAGGAGCTCGCCAGGATCATCAACGGCGTACGCAGCTCGTGACTGACATCGCTGGTGAACATCTGCTCGCGGTTGAGTGCGGCGCGCAATTTGCTCAGGGTTTCATCGAACGAGCGCGCCAGTTCGCCGACCTCGTCGTCGGTGTAGTCCGGCGACAACGGCGGCGCCAGGCCGAGCATCTTGTCTCGATGACGCACCTGCCTCGCCAGACGCACCACCGGCGCCATCACCCGGCGTGCCAGCAGCCCGCCCAGCAGGATCGCCATGGCGATGCTCAACAGAAAGCCGGCGCCCACCACGATGAACAGCACATGGGCGCGTTGCTCCATGCCCTCCTGGTCGCGCAACAGCACGTATTGACGCCCGTCGACCTGAGCAACCATGGCGTAGTAGGTGCGCGGGCCGAGGGTGAGCTCCTGGAACCCGACAGGCAGGGTCTTGAGTTCATCAGGCATGCTCAGGTCGCCGTCGCCGCCATCAATGTAGAACAGCTCGTCTTTCTCGGGGCGATGGCGCCAGTCGTCCGCATTGTCCACCAGCAACAGGCGGTGCATGTTGCCGCTCAGGCTCATGGTCGTCAGCTTGCGCTCCACCAGATGCACGGTGGCCACGATGCCTACCGCGAAGACCCCGGCGACGAACGCGCTCATCAAGGCAAACACGATGACGATGCGGCGACTCAGACTCTGTTTGAACTCCATACTGCTCCAGTGGGTGCTTGCACGGGACGACCCGACCGTGCCCGGGCCGAGCATGATTATAGGAGCGATCGGAACAATCAACCCTTGCCGTGACTTTCTCGGGGTTGCGGGTCGCTATCAAGAATTTCCCTTGCCAACGCACCGTGACCAAGAGGTCATAATTAAAATATGTAGTGTCGATATAAAAGCACTACATATCCATTGACGCGCCTATCCGGGCCTTGCATGATGAGGCCGTCTCCCTGATCGGGAACAGAGCAGAGCCCGAACAAGCCCTGCTCGATGAGCCATCGAGCCACTCCGATGACCTCCGCGTACCAGGCGGGCCGCTGGAACCTGAACGACATGAGTTTCATGTAGTCAGGGTCACCGGCACTACACATCGAGCTCGAGCCAGTACTGACCTAGACGGACAACACCTGATGCGTACCGGCGGATGCGTGTTGAAGACGACAACCTGACAGATCACACAGAGCTCAAGGAGCGTAATCATGAACCTGAATCACCAACCTACCGTCGACCAACTTGCTCGTATTCTGGCCGCCGGCCGTGACACGCTGGACGATCATATCCTTTGGGTCTGCAAGCGTGGCGACGTGCATATAGATGCCCTGGCCAACGACGCCGACGGCGAAGCATTCGAGCGCAATCACCCCGAACTGCGTGCACGCATGCCTATCTACCGGCGTGGCAAAGGCTACGTTGGCAAGAAAGCTGCGGCTGACCGACAGTTCGTCAACGATGTATTCCAGACACTCAACCGGGAATGGAGCCTGAGCCAGGGCCAAGGCCAGGTTCGACGGATCGCGAGCTATTGCTGAACTCGATCGCGGTGAACCTGGACCACTGCGTCAACCCGGACGCGGCTCGCGCCGCTGCTACAGAGAGTGGTGCCATCCTGTAGCAGCGGCGCGAGCCGCGTCGGCGGACACCGCAGTGTGTCTGGATCACCGCACAGATTTGACGTCGGGTGTGGGTTTATCCAAAGTAGCCGCCTCTCCCCGCTATCAGGATGCGTTGCGTGACCCATTTCCGTTTTTCCTGGCGGCGCCTGCTCATCGGCGTCGTGCCCGCGCTGGCGCTGTTGTCCGCCTGCGACAGCGACAACAAGCCTGTCGAAACCACCCATCCCGTCGCCACCTACGCACCCGCCTCCTGGAGTGACCTGCCCAAGGTCAGCGACAGCGACCTGCAGGCCGGTTTTACGGCGTGGCGCTCTGCCTGTCAGCGCCTGGCCAAGGACGCTATCTGGGGAGCCACTTGCGCTGCCGCGCAGACAGTCGACACGTCGCCTGCCGCGATTCGTACCTTTCTTGAGGCCCAGTTGCAGGTCTATGGCCTACGCTCAGCCGAAAAAGGCGAACACGGCCTGATTACCGGCTACTACGAACCCGTCTATTCGGGCAGCCTCAAGGCCGACGCGCAACATCCGGTCCCCGTCTACGGCGTGCCGACCGACATGATCAGCGTGCAATTGGACAGCCTCTACCCCGAGCTCAAGGGCAAACGCCTGCGCGGTCGGCTCGATGGTCAAATACTGCGCCCTTATGACGACGCCGCCACGATCCAGCGCCAAGGCATCAATGCCCCCGTGGTCGCCTGGATGCGCGACCCCATGGACCTGCAGTTCCTGCAGATCCAAGGCTCGGGCCGCCTGCAGCTGGACAGCGGCCGCCAACTGCGGGTGGGCTACGCCGACCAGAACGGCCACCCGTACCGTCCGGTCGGCCGTTGGCTGGTCGAGCAAGGCCTGCTCAAGAAAGAAGAAGTCAGCATGGGCCGCATCCGCGAGTGGGCTGTGGCCAATCCGCAGCGAGTGCCGGAACTGCTCGCCAGCAATCCCAGCTACGTGTTCTTCAGCCTGCGCCCGGACAGCAACGAAGGCCCCCGCGGTTCACTCAACGTGCCGTTGACCGCTGGCTACAGTGTGGCAATCGATCGCAAGGTGATACCGCTGGGCAGTCTGTTGTGGCTGTCCACCACACGCCCTGACGGCAGCCCCGTGGTGCGCCCGGTCGCGGCTCAGGACACCGGTGGCGCCATTGCCGGCGAAGTGCGTGCGGATCTGTTCTGGGGTACGGGAGACGAAGCCGGGGAACTGGCCGGCAACATGAAGCAGGAAGGTCAAGTGTGGCTGCTCTGGCCCAAAGGTGCCGCGCTGCCCACGCCCTGAAGCAGATAGCGCCTCGATAAGCAGGGTGCCTGACCGTCAGGCACCCTGCTCTCTCACGCCAGCAATTTCTCGATCTGTTGGTGCAGCGTGTCCAGGTCGAATGGCTTGGCCAGGATCGGTGCCTTGCGCGCGATTGGGCTGTTGGTCTCTTCAATTTCTGCCGGATAGCCGCTGATGAAGATAACTTTGAGATCCGGGCGCAACAGCACTGCGGGTTCAGCGATCTTCACGCCGGAGATGCCGCCGGGCAAACGAAAGTCTGTCACCATAAGATCCAGGTGCGGCTTGGTCGCAAGAATCTCCAACGCCTGCTCGCCGTTCTCGGCCTGCAAAACGCGATAGCCCTGACCAGACAAATAGTCCGCCAGCACCATCAATATCAACGGCTCGTCCTCGACGATGAGAACGACATCTTGTGCATCTTCACTCATGGGGAAGCCTATGTACGTGTGTGTTTCGCTGCCATTACGACCATGACCTGCGACAGAGGTTGCGTGTGATTGCGCTTATTCCTACAGCGGGAGGCTGACCCGGAACGTCGCACCGTCGCCCAGCGCACTCTCGACTTCGATACGCCCTCCATGAGCGGCCACGATCTGCTCGGAAATGAACAACCCCAGGCCCAGCCCGGCCACCACGTTGCTACCGGAAACCCGCTCGAACTGCTGAAAGATCCGTAGCTGGTTTTCCTTGCTGATGCCGATGCCATGGTCGCGCACTTCCACGCGCGCCCAGCCGTTGTGTCCATAAACCGTGACTTCGACCGGACCTTTGCCACCGTAGCGCAGTGCATTGGAAATCAGGTTGCTGACCACCTGTTCGATGCGGAACTCGTCCCAGATGCCCAGCACGGGTTCGCCGGCGCGCAAACTGATGGTGCAATCGGCCGCGTCCACTTGGGGCGCGAAACTGTCGACCAGGTTGCGTACCAATTGCGCGAGGTCGAACTGGGCAGGTCGGATGGACAACTTGCCGGTACGGATCCGCGATACATCGAGCATGTCTTCGATCAGACGAATCAGGCTCTGGATCTGGCGCTCGTCGCGCTCGACCATGGCGCGCATCTTGTCGAGGGTGAAGGCGTCGGCGTTATCGCGTGCCAGGTGCAACTTGCGCAGTTGGGTTTCCAGGATCAGGCCGTTGAGCGGCGTGCGCACCTCGTGGGAGACGATCGACATGAAGTCGTCACGCATGCGCACCGCATGTTCCAGCTCGCTTTGGGTCACCTGCAGACGCTTGAGCAGGACCTCCTGCTCCTGGCGCGAGCGCTCCAGCGCATCGAGCTGCTCCTTGAGGGTCTTGCGCTGACGGTACAGGTCGACGAACACGCTGACCTTGCTCTTCACCGCCTGCATGTCGAGCGGCTTATGCAGAAAGTCGACCGCGCCGCTCTCGTAGCCCTTGAAGGNNCCGGCGGCGCTGACGAAGACGATCGGAATGTTCTTGGTCTTCTCGGTACTGCGCATCAGTTCTGCCAGCTCGAAGCCGTTCATGCCTGGCATCTGCACATCGAGAATGGCCATGGCGAATTCGTGCTGCAGCAACAATGAAAGGGCTTCATCGGCCGACAACGCCTTGTGCACCTCACGGCCGGGGCTGGCGATCAACGCCTCCAGGGCCAGCAGGTTTTCCGGCAGGTCATCGACGATCAACAGTTTTGCTTGGACGTTGCTTAGCATGTGCTTCGTTCCAGCTCGGCAAGCAGACAGCCAATGCCGTGGAGTGAAAGAATATGGTCAGGCGTCTGCAGGCGGATGGCCGCCTGCGGCATGACCGCAACCCGCGCCTCGGCGGGGTCTTGGACGATGGTCAAGCCACCTTTGCGTTTGATGCTCGCCAGGCCACGCGCACCGTCCTCGTTGGCCCCGGTCAGCAGCACGCCGATCAGGCTGGCGCCATAGGCATCGGCTGCCGAATCGAAGAGAAAGTCGATCGCTGGCCGTGAATAATGAACCCGCTCCTCCTGACTCAATGACAGACTGAAGTCGCGCTCTACCGACAAGTGATAGCTGGGCCCGGCGAAGTAAAACATGCCTGCCTCGATCGGCTCTTTGTCGCGGGCCTGTCGCACCGGCCGATTCAAGCGCCGCTCGAACACTTCCGCCAGCTGGCTGTGACGCTCGTCGGGCAGGTGCAGTACCGTCAGCACCGGTAGCTTGAAGTTCGTCGGTAGCTGGCCGTAGATGCCCAGCAACGCTTCCACGCCGCCGGCCGAAGCCCCCACCACCACCGCTTGAAAACGACTCATGACTTGCGATAGATCCGTTCCGGGCGCGTCAGGGTTTCGAAGCGCGAACTGTAGGCCGAGAAATCCAGGGTTTCCTTGCTGCCCAGCATGAGAAAGCCACGCCGGCTCAACGACTCGTGGAACAGTCCGAAAGCACGGTCCTGCAACCCCTTGTTGAAATAGATGAGCACATTGCGACACGACACCAGTTGCGTCTCGGAAAACACGCTGTCGGTGGCCAGGCTATGGTCGGCGAAAGTCACGTTGGCGCGCAGGCTGCTGTCGAAGATCGCGTTGCCGTAGGCCGCCGTATAATAGTCGGAGAACGAGCGAGTGCCACCGGCGCGCTGGTAGTTCTGCGTATAGGCGCGCACGCTTTCCATGGAATAGATGCCTTGCTTGGCCTTCTCCAGGGAGACTGGGTTGATGTCGGTCGCGTAGATGATGGTACGTTCGAGCAGACCTTCCTCGCGCAACAAGATGGCCATCGAATAGACCTCCTCCCCGGTGCTGCAGCCGGCGATCCAGACTTTCACCGACGGGTAGGTCTTGAGCAACGGCACCACTTCGCGGCGCAAGGCCAGAAAGTGCTCAGGATCACGAAACATCTCGCTGACCGGGATCGTCAGGTACTGCAGCAGCTCCATGAACGCCGTGGGCTCGTGCAGCACCCGCGCCTGCAGCGACGAGACGCTGCCGCACTCCATCTGCCGCAGCGCGTGCAGAATGCGGCGCTTCACCGAAGCGCCGGAATAGTCACGGAAATCGTAGCTGTAGGTGAGGTAGATCGCCTCGATCAACAGCCGGATCTCGATATCGATATGGCGTTCGGCAGCCGGTTGCGGCGACTGATCAGCCAGGGAATCACTCACTACATGCGCTCCAGTTGCGGCAACCAGACGCGGATCAGGGAGAACAGGCGGTCCAGGTCGATGGGCTTGGCCAGGTAGTCGTTGGAACCGGCCTGCAGGCAGCGCTCCTGATCGTCCTTCATGGCCTTTGCGGTCACCGCGATGATCGGTAGCTTGCGCCAGCGTGGATCCTTGCGAATTTCACGGGTCGCTTCGTAGCCGTCCATCTCGGGCATCATCACATCCATCAACACCAGATCGATGTCCTCGACCTGATTCAGCTTGTCGATCGCCTCACGGCCGTTACGGCCCACTTCAACGATGGCGCCCTTGTGTTCCAGGGCGCTGGTCAAGGCAAAGATATTGCGCACGTCGTCGTCGACCACGAGGATCTTGCGGCCCTCGAAGACCTTGTCGCGACTGCGGGCGGTTTTCAGCATCTTCTGCCGCTCATGGGACAACTGCGATTCGACTTTGTGCAGAAACAGGGTCACTTCGTCGAGCAGACGTTCGGGCGAGCGCGCGCCCTTGATGATGATCGAGCGCGAGTACTTGAGCAGCTCGGTTTCTTCATCGCGGGTCAGGTTGCGACCGGTGTAGACGATCACCGGCGGGAACGAACGGATCTCTTCGTTGGACATGCGCTTGAGCAGGTCGCCGCCGAGCATGTCGGGCAACTTGAGGTCGATGATCATGCAGTCGTAGACGTTGTCGCGCAGCAGGTCGAGCGCTTCCTGGGCAAAGCCGACGGCGGTGATCTCCACGTCATCGTCGCCGATCAGCAGGGAAATACTTTCGCGCTGCAGGTCGTCGTCTTCCACCAGCAGAATGCGCTTGAGCTTCTGGGTGAGCTTGGCTTCCAGGCGGCCGAAGACCTCCTTGAGTTCGTCGCGCGTGGTCGGCTTGACCGCATAGCCGATCGCGCCCATGTGCATGGCCGCCTCGACCCGATCCTCGACCGAGATCACGTGCACCGGGATGTGCCGGGTGGTGGCCAGCTCCTTGAGGCGTTGCAGTACGGTCAGACCGGAATGGTCGGGCAAGCGCATGTCGAGCAGCACCGCATCGGGCACGAAGGTCGCTGCCAGATCGAAGCCCTCGTCGGCACCGTGTGCTACCAGGCAGTGGTAGTCCAGCTCATGGGCCAGGTCGTAGAGAATGCGGGCGAAATTGGGTTCGTCTTCGACGACCAGAATGCAGCGCTTGGTGAACGGCCCCTTGTCACGATCGTCGGCGAAGCGAGCCACGGTCAGCGGTGGTTCGATCACAGCCGGGGTGTTGGATACCGGCTGCGGCGCGATGACCATGGGCTGCGGTGCGTGTCGCGGTGCCTCGATGATCTCTTCGTAACGCTGCGGCAGGACCAGGGTGAAGATGCTGCCCTTGCCCAGCTCGCTGGTGACAGTGATGTAGCCACCGAGCATGTTGGCCAGATCGCGGGAAATCGACAGACCCAGGCCGGTGCCGCCGTAACGACGGTTGGTGGTGCCATCGGCCTGGCGGAACGCTTCGAAAATGGCCTGTTGCTGGTCGACGGCGATGCCGATGCCGGTGTCGCGAATCTGGAAGGCAATGCCGTCATTGGCGTGGCCGGAAACCAGCAGCTCGACCATGCCGTGTTCGGTGAACTTGAGCGCATTGGCCAACAGGTTCTTGAGAATCTGCTCCACGCGCTGGCGATCGGTATAGAGCATCGCCGGGGCATCGGGAAGAATCTGCACCGACAGCTCGAGATGCTTCTGCCCGGCCAGCGGCTCGAAGGTCATGCGCAGACTGTCCACCAGCCGCGGCACGCTGCTGTTTTCCGGGCGCAGGTCGAGCTTGCCAGCCTCGACCTTGGAGATGTCCAGAATGTCGTTGATCAGGTTCAGCAGGTCGTTGCCCGCCGAATAGATCGACTCGGCGAACTTGACCTGATCGGCCGTGAGGTTTTCCTGGGGGTTTTCCGCCAGCAATTTGGCCAGGATCAACGAGCTGTTGAGCGGCGTGCGCAGCTCGTGGGACATGTTGGCGAGGAACTCGGACTTGTAGCGGCTCGAACGCTGCAGCTCGTCGGCGCGCTCTTCGAGCTGCACCTGGGCCTGGTTCAACTCCAGATTCTTGCGATCCAGCGCGTCGCGCTGCTCGCCCAGGGCTTCGGTCCGTTCGGCCAGTTGTTCGTTGGTCTGCTCCAGCTCGGCTTGCTGGGTTTCCAGGTACGCCTGAGACTCCTTGAGCACCCGCGACTGCTCTTCGAGCTCTTCGTTGGCGGTCTTGAGCTCTTCCTGCTGCACTTGCAGTTCTTCATTGAGCTGCTGGGTTTCGGCGAGCACCTCCTGCAGACGCTGACGATAGCGTGCCGCTTCGATGGCGGTGCCGATGTTGTCGGCCAGCAATTCGACGATTTCCAGGTCACGGTCGGTCAAGGGCCGCAGGAAGCCCAACTCGACCACGGCATTGATGTGGTCGTTGTCGCTGGTCGGTATCACCAGCACGCTGCGCGCCGCGCCCTCGCCCAGGCCGGAGCTCAGGCGCAGGTAATCGGCCGGCACGTCGTCCAGACGAATGACCCGGTTGCGCTGCACGGCCTGGCCCGCGATGCCCTCGCCGTTGAGCAGCACCTGATCCATGACTTCACGCTCGCGGGAAAACCCGTACGACGCGATGCGGCGCAGGTTGCCGTGCTCTTCGCGGATGTACACCGCGGCCACAACCGTACCCAGATACTGGGCAAAGAACTGCAGCATGTTGCGACCCAGCATCTGCAATGTTTGCTGGCCCAGCAACTGCTCGGCCAGTTGCGTCTGACCAGTGCGCAGCCAGGCCTGGTCCTGCAGGCGCTTGGCACCCTTCTGCAGGGCGGCCAGGTTGCCACCGTAGGAGGTCGACAGTTCGGTCATGTCGCGTCGGCCGAAGTACGCCAGCAAGGCGCTGACCACGAAAACGAACAGCACATAGAGGCTGACCGAGGTCCAGATGGTGCGCGAGACGTTCTCGCTGCGTTCCACCCGCAACTGCTGCTCCATGGCGATGAAGCCTTCATATTCCTTGCGGATCGCGTCGGTCAGGCGCTTGCCGCGACCGGTCTGGACAACGCTGGAATAGTCTCCGGTGGAGCGTTTGAGCGCGATCAACTGCTCGCCGTAGTCGAGCCAGTCCTTTTGCAGCGCCATGATCCGCGTCAGCCGATCGACCTGGCGCGGGTTGTCGCTGACCAGCGCCTGCAACGCCGGCAGTTCGGCGGCCAGACGCGGTTTGGCCAGCTCATAGGGATCCAGGTAGCCTTCGGCGCCCGACAAAAGGTAACCGCGCATGCCGGTTTCCATGTCGATGGACAGCTTGGTCGCTTCATTGGCGTTGTTGATCACGCGGTCGGTGTGCTCGACCCAGTCGATCACGGACAGCAGGTAGACGATGATGCCGATGAACACGGCGGCGCTGAGCACGCCGACGCCCAGCGGCAAGCCGACGTTGCGACTGAGCAGCCGACGGAAGCTTTGTTCGTCGATCGAAGAGGGTTTGTTCATGTCCTTGGACCCGGATCCTGTAATCGAGGCGGGGGATTTTGCCGCAATTCGATCAAAGAGTTAGGTTTTTTCCGTACGTCTTGTAAGAATTTTCATATCTAAACGTGGGAACCGTCTCGTTTAATGGCTCCGCAGGCATGGTCTGGCTCCGACCCATGCTTTATGATGGCGCCCTGCCTCCCAGGTGCTTTCCGCCTCGAGGCGCATCGATATCAGCGAAATGACGGCTCGGCGCCGTCTGCGCCCTTTGCCGACCAGGATCCGAACGATGTCCGATACCGCCAAAACCATTCTTGTCGTCGAAGACGACGCGATCGTCCGCATGCTGATCGTGGACGTGCTGGAGGAATTCGAGTTCGAGGTACTGGAAGCCGAGGACGGACCGGGCGCCCTGAAATTTCTCGAAGATGCTGCCAAGACCATCGACCTGATGATGACCGACATGGGTCTGCCTGGCATGGATGGCAAGGAATTGGCCCAAAAGGCGCGCGTTTTGCGGCCGGTACTGCCAGTGCTGTTTGCCAGCGGCTACGCCGAAGCCCTCGACGTGCCTGCGGGCATGAGCAGTATCGGCAAACCGTTTTCCATCGACCAGCTGCGCGACAAGGTCAAGAGCATGCTGGTGGCGTAAAGCCCTGCCTGTGGCTACAACCCCGCGTGTAATCATGGCCTAATACGCGCCCGGTTTTTTTCCCGGAGTCTTTTCATGTCTCCTCAGCGCGTCCTGGTCATCGGCTATGTATGGCCCGAGCCCACCTCATCGGCAGCCGGTGGACACATGATGCAGCTGCTGCACTGCTTCGTGGCCCAGGGATGGCAAGTCACCTTCGCCAGCCCCGCCAGGGTCGGCGAGCACAAGGCCGATCTGGCAGCGCTGGGCATCGGCGAACAGGCCATCGAGCTCAACAACGAAAGCTTTGACCATTTCATCGGCGACTTGCAGCCAAACGTGGTGCTGTTCGACCGCTTCATGATGGAGGAGCAATTCGGTTGGCGCGTGGAGCTGCACTGTCCGCAGGCACTGCGGGTGCTCGAAACCTGTGACCTGCAAAGTCTGCGCGACGCCCGCCAGGCGCTGCTGAAGGAACGTTTGCGCGGCAATGACGATGAAAACGATTTCACCGCATTGTTCGACGTATCGCCCGACCGTCTCTACCAGCACATGAGCGAGGCCGACATTACCCAGCGCGAAGTCGCCGCGATCTTCCGCTGCGACCTGAGCCTGATGATTTCGCCATTCGAATCGCAGTTGCTGATCGAGCGCTTCGGTGTCCCACCCAGTCTGCTTCATGACTGCCCTTTGATGGTGGAGCCGCTGGCCACACCTCCCCTTGATTTCCAACAACGCGCGAACTTCGTCTGCATTGGCAACTTTCGTCACGCACCCAATTGGGACGCCGTGCTGTGGCTGAAGCATCAAGTGTGGCCGCGCATTCGCAAGCGACTGCCCAAAGCCGAGTTGCACCTCTACGGAGCCTACACCCCTCCCAAGGCCACAGCCCTGCACAACCCCGCACACGGGTTTCTGATCAAAGGCTGGGCGCCCGACGCGCTGGAAGTGGTGGGTCAGGCGCGGGTCGCACTGGCGCCTTTGCGCTTTGGCGCCGGTATCAAGGGCAAGTTGCTCGATGCCATGATCTGCGGGACGCCCAGTGTGACCACACCTTGCGGGGTCGAGGGCATGCGCACGGGTGACCACTGGCCAGGCGGCGTCGCTGGCAGTGCAGAAGCGCTCGCGGAAGCCGCCGTGCTGTTGTACGACGACGAATCACAGTGGAACAAAGCTCAGAAAAGGTCCAAGGAGCTCTTGCTCGCAGAGTATGCAATGGAGCACCACTCCCGAACATTGATGCTGAGACTGGAGCAAGTTAAAGGAAACCTTGCGCAGCATCGCCAAGACAATTTCATCGGCGCAATGCTTCGTCATCATCTGCACAAAAGCACGAAGTATTTCTCGCAATGGATCCAATCCAAGAACCAATCGATCTAAGCACCCTCTGGACGTACGTAGTCGGACAACTAAACTCAAGAGCGCTACGCAGCATCCAATGTTCCTTCAGGACGAACGACAATGGCGCCGACCACTAACTCCAAGGTGTACGACTCCGATCTGATGCTCAAGCTGCGCACCCGACATGAAGGGCTCGGGCCGGCGTTGCAGAAAGTCTCCGGGTTTCTGTTGGCCAACCCCTACCGAAGCGCGACGCTCAATATAGAAGAACTGGCTGTCGTGACCGGCACTTCCACAGCCGCCGTCAACCGCATGGCCAATGCGATAGGATTGAACGGTTTCACGGGATTGCGCTTCGCCCTGATGGAAAACCTGCTGGCCGTCGTGTCTGCGGCCGACATCATCCATGAGAGACTCCAGCACTCATCCGACAAAAGTTTCTATCTGAATCATCAGATCAGTCTGAGCAAGCACCACCTGGACAACGTCGCCCGGATGAACGACAACCAGACCTTCGAAGACATGGCTCGGCAGTTGGTGCGCTCACAGAATGTATTCGTGGTCGGTTTGGGCAACAGTTTTCACATCGCCCAGATGGCGGCAGCAGGACTTAACCCTTTCTGCGTCGGCGCGCACTGCGTGACGCTGGATGGAGGCATGGAAGGTTCAGCCTACAGGCTGAGCAACATCACCAACAACGATGCACTTCTGGCCATCGCCCTGCCCGCCTACACCGGAGAAACCATCGAAATGGCCAAGTTTGCTCAATCCCGCGGTGCCTGCGTGATGAGCATCACCGATTGCCCAGCGTCGCCCTTGGTAGCGCTGTCCAGCAGGAGTCTGTTCATCCCTACCGCTCATCCGCTGCTGCCTCATTCCAAAGTAGGGCTGATGGCCGCCGTCGAGGCCTTGTTGGCACAGGTCCAGCTCTTGAAGCCGCTGAGCCGTGAAAATCGACCTTCGCCTGCTGGCTGGAAACCGAGCCGCCCCAGCGTGCGACCTTCGTGGCCCAGCCTGTTGCGTCCCGGTGCGCCACGCAAGCGCGACGATCCGCAGTGAGTTCGGTCATTTCAGCCTTGGACGTGTAGCCCCGAACGCCGCTATGCTTGAGTGCGCATTCCCGATCGGCACAATCACAATAGCAGCCACGGCATGACCCGACCTATACGAATAACAGACCCTTCCTATGAGTTGATGGACGACCACGAAGGTCGCTCCATCATCTATCGCCAGCACGGCTTCCCGTGTCCGCTGGTGCGCTGGCATTTTCACAAGGAATACGAACTGCACCTGCTGGTCGCGACGTCGGGCAAGGTGTTCGTGGGTGATTACATCGGCAATTTCAATCCAGGCAGCCTGTTTCTGACCGGGCCCAATCTGCCGCACAACTGGATCAGCCAGATGCAGAGTGGTCAGTCGGTGAACAAGCGCGACATGCTGGTCAATTTCACCGACGAGCTGTTCGACCAAGGCCATCAGGTCTTCAGCGAACTGCGCAGCCTCGCCCCGCTGCTCGACCGTGCGCGCTATGGCATCGAATTTCGCTGCGCGAAGACCATCGCCCAAGCCAGCGTGTCGATGCAGCGTATTGCCGACAGCCAGGGCATCAGTCGCCTCGGCCATTTCCTGATTCTCATGGAGTCGCTGGCCGCCTGCGAGGATTACCACCTGCTCTCGGGGACCGCCGCAGCCCAGGACGCCGACGAACATGCCGTAGAACGCACCAACCGCGCCGTCGACTACATCTTCGCTCACTACGCCCGTGAGCTGTCCCTGGAAGAGGTCGCAGCCTATCTGGGCATGAAGCCCACCTACTTCTCCAGGGTGTTCAAGCAAGCCACCGGCCGCTGTTTCGTCGAATTCGTCAACCGGCTGCGCATCAGCAAGTCCTGCGAGCTGCTGGCCGATGGCGATCGCCCGGTGACAGACGTCTGCTTCGAATCGGGCTTCAACAATATCTCCAATTTCAACCGTCGCTTTCAACAGCTCAAAGGCATGACGCCGTCCCACTATCGTCGTCTGGCCATGCAACGGCTGAGTTCCTGAAACCTGTACGAAAGCTCACAGCGCCTGCAGGAATCCCTCTGGCACGCTGCGCGTATCGCGCGGCCAGTGCAAAATAGTATCAGTGCAGGTGCACCCAGGGATTTGTCAGATCGGCTGCAGGGGTCTGTAATCACAGCCAGTGCTTCACCTCTACGAAGACACAAGAATAATAACCAAGGCCGCCTCCCGGCGTGCCGAAGAGGAATGCGAGATGACGATCGACCGCAAACATCTGCTCGTTGCCGGCGCCCTGTGCGGTGCACTGTCCCTCAGCGGCTACAGCTACGCTGACACCACCCTGACCATCGCCACCGTCAACAACAGCGACATGATTCGCATGCAGCGCCTGGCCAAGACCTTCGAGACCGAGCATCCCGACATCAAGCTCAATTGGGTGGTGTTGGAAGAAAACGTGCTGCGCCAGCGCCTGACCACCGATATCGCGACCCAGGGCGGCCAGTTCGACGTGCTGACCATCGGCATGTACGAAGCCTCGCTGTGGGGCGCCAAGGGTTGGCTGTCACCGATGAAGGATCTGCCCGCCAGCTACGACATCGACGATGTCTTTCCTTCGGTACGCGACGGCCTGTCGGTAAAGGGTCAGCTCTATGCCCTGCCGTTCTACGCCGAAAGCTCGATGACCTACTACCGCACCGACCTGTTCAAGGCGGCCGGGCTGGAAATGCCGGAGAAACCCACCTGGACACAGATCGCCGACTTCGCCGGCAAACTCACTGACAAGAGCAAGGACCAATACGGCCTGTGCCTGCGCGGCAAGGCCGGCTGGGGCGAGAACATGGCCTTGATCACCACCGTGGCCAACAGCTTCGGCGGCAGCTGGTTCAACAACGAGTGGAAGCCGCAGTTCGACAGCGAGGCGTGGAAGAAGGCCCTCAACTTCTACGTCGACAACATGAAGAAATCCGGCCCGCCGGGCGCATCGAGCAACGGCTTCAACGAGAACCTGGCCTTGTTCAACAGCGGCAAGTGCGCCATCTGGGTCGACGCCAGCGTGGCCGGCTCCTTCACCATGGACAAGACCCAAAGCAAGGTCGCCGACAGCGTCGGCTTCACTTTCGCCCCCCACGAGACCACCGACAAGGGCTCCGCCTGGCTGTACTCCTGGGCCCTGGCCATTCCGACCAGCTCGAAGAACCAGCAGGCCGCACAGCAATTCTCGGCCTGGGCGACCTCCAAGGAGTACGCCGCGCTGGTGGCCAAGACCGACGGCGTGGCCAACGTGCCGCCGGGTACGCGCAAATCCACCTACACCGATGAGTACCTGAAGGCAGCGCCGTTCGCCCATATCACCCTCGAATCGCTGAAGGTCGCCGATCCCAAGCAGACCGATACCAAGCCGTATGTGGGTATCCAACTGGTGACGATCCCCGAGTTCCAGGCCATCGGCACCGAGGTCGGCAAGGCATTTTCCGCCGCGCTGACCGGCCAGAGCACGGCCGACCAGGCCTTGGTCGTCGCGCAGACAGCCACCGAGCGGGCCATGAAGCGCGCCGGCTACCCCAAGCAGTAACACGTCTGCCCTGCTGCCCGCCAATTGCGGCGGGCAGCGCTGCTCACCAGGTGCGCACTCATGAATACTACGACTGCCAAGCCCCAGCCCGACACGGCTGAGGTGACGGGCAAGCGCCGCTTGTCCAACCCCGGCTGGTTTCTGGTCACCCCTTCGGTCGCCTTGCTGCTGCTGTGGATGATCGTGCCGCTGGGCATGACCGTGTACTTCTCGCTGATCCGCTACAACTTGCTGTACCCCGGCGAAAACGAATTCGTGGGGCTCGAGAATTTCAGCTTCTTTCTCACCGACGCAGGCTTCATGCCGGGCGCCACCAACACCTTGCTGCTGGTGGGCAGCGTGCTGCTGATCAGCGTGGTGTTCGGCGTATTGATCGCCGCGTTGCTGGAAGCCAGCGAGTTTCTCGGCCGCGGGATCGTGCGGGTGATGCTGATCTCGCCGTTCTTCATCATGCCNNNNCGGTCTCGGGCATTCTCGCGGCCGTGTGGAAGTTCTTCGGCGCCGAACCGGTCGACTGGCTCGCCCACTACCCGCTGTTCTCGATCATCGTCATCGTCAGCTGGCAATGGCTGCCGTTCGCGATCCTGTTGTTGATGACCGCCATGCAGTCTCTGGACCAGGAGCAGAAGGAAGCCGCGCGACTGGACGGCGCCGGTGCCCTGGCGATCTTCTGGCACCTGACCCTACCGCACCTGGCGCGGCCCATCGCGGTAGTGGTGATGATCGAAACGATCTTCCTGCTCTCGGTGTTCGCTGAAATCTTCACCACGACCAACGGCGGACCGGGCTTTGCGTCCACCAACCTCGCCTACCTGATCTACAACCAGGCGCTGGTGCAGTTCGACGTGGGCATGGCCTCGGCCGGTGGCTTGATCGCCGTGGTCATCGCCAACATCGCCGCGATTATCCTGGTACGGATGATCGGCAAAAACCTCACCGACAAGAACTGAAGGCCTGCGCCATGACACTTCAACAATCGCGTCGCCTGCAAAGTCTGGTCCTGGGCTGCCTGGCCTGGGCTATAGCCATCGTGGTGTTCTTTCCGATCTTCTGGATGGTGCTGACCAGCTTCAAGACCGAGATCGACGCTTTCGCAACACCGCCGCAGTTCATTTTCACGCCCACGCTGGAAAACTATCTGCACATCCAGGAACGCAGCGACTACCTGCATTTCGCCTGGAACTCGGTACTGATTTCGTTCAGCGCCACTGCCCTGTGCATGTTGATCGCCGTCCCGGCTGCCTACTCGATGGCGTTCTACGAGACCAAACGGACCAAGCAGACCCTACTATGGATGCTCTCCACCAAGATGCTGCCACCCGTGGGCGTGCTGATGCCCATCTACCTGCTGGCCAAGGGCGCCGGCCTGCTCGATTCGCGCATCGCCTTGATCGTCATCTACACCCTGATCAATCTGCCGATCGTGGTCTGGATGGTGTACACCTACTTCAAGGACATTCCGCGGGAAATCCTCGAAGCGGCGCGACTGGACGGTGCCACCCTGGGTCAGGAAATGCTCCGAGTGCTGTTGCCGATCAGCAAAGGCGGCCTGGCGTCGACCGTGCTGCTGTCACTGATTCTGTGCTGGAACGAAGCGTTCTGGTCGCTGAACCTGACGAGTTCCGGCGCCGCTCCCCTGACCGCACTGATCGCCTCGTATTCCAGCCCTGAAGGGTTGTTCTGGGCCAAGTTGTCGGCCGTCTCGACCCTCGCCTGCGCGCCAATTCTCATATTCGGCTGGATCAGCC
>NZ_DJUS01000088.1:2674-6240 GCF_002438365.1 Pseudomonas sp. UBA6276 | reverse complement strand
CTAGAAGTCCAAGCGCCTGGTCGAGCACAAGAAGGATGTGGTCATCCTGCGGGACTCCATCACTTGCCTGGCCCGTGCCTACAACACCGTGATCCCGAGCTCCGGCAAGGTCCTGACCGGTGGTGTCGACGCCCACGCCCTGGAGAAGCCGAAGCGTTTCTTCGGTGCTGCGCGTAACATCGAGGAAGGCGGTTCGCTGACCATCATCGCCACCGCGCTGGTTGAAACCGGCTCGAAGATGGATGAAGTGATCTACGAAGAGTTCAAGGGTACCGGCAACATGGAACTGCCCTTGGACCGCAAGATCGCCGAAAAGCGCGTCTTCCCGGCCATCAACATCAACCGTTCCGGTACCCGTCGCGAAGAGCTGCTGACCGCCGACGACGAACTGCAGCGCATGTGGATCCTGCGCAAGCTGCTGCACCCGATGGACGAAGTGGCGGCCATCGAGTTCCTGATCGACAAGCTCAAGCAGACCAAGACCAACGACGAGTTCTTCCTGTCGATGAAACGCAAGTAAGGTCTGCTGTTCGAGAAGAGCGCCCGCGAGGGCGCTTTTTTTTGTCCCGGATTGTTTGCATCTGGGTTGATGTTTGCGCGGCCGATAACTTCGCGCCTCCAAGGAACTCTGTCTCGAGAACAGGTAAGGTTTTTTCATGCACACGTTTGGCAATCGCCGTGATATCGACGGATTACGGGCGCTGGCGGTTATCCCCGTCGTACTGTTTCATTTCGGATTCGATGCATTCAGCGGCGGTTTCGTCGGCGTGGATGTGTTCTTTGTTATCTCCGGGTTTCTGATCACCTCGATTCTGTTTCGCGAGATCAGCGCCGGGCGCTTCAGTTTCGTCGACTTCTGGGCACGCCGCGCGCGCCGCATCATTCCAGCCTTGAGCGTGGTCATTCTGGCGACCTTGGCGATGGGTTGGCTGTTGCTGACCGCGAAGGATTTCTCCGAGCTTGGCCGAACCGTGCGGTATCAGTCGCTGTTCATCTCCAATATCCTGTTCATGCGCGAGCACGGCTACTTCGAGCCTGCTTCGGATCTCAAGCCACTGTTGCATACCTGGTCACTGGCGGTCGAAGAGCAGTACTACATCTTCTTTCCGCTGATCATGGTGGTGCTGATCCGCTTTTTCAGGCACTGGCGCTGGATCTTGCTGGGCTTGTTGCTGGTTTCATTCGGCCTGAACATCGCCTGCATCGAGCACAAGCCGGCATTCACCTTCTTTTCGCTGCCCACCCGTGCCTGGGAGCTGCTCTGTGGCGCCATGCTCGCGGTGCTGCCTGTGCCCAAGCGGGCTGTGCGGCCTTGGGTCTACCAGCTGGTCGGGCTCGCCGGGATGGTGGCGGTCCTGCTTGCCGTGTTCACGTTCGATCGAGCTACGGTGTTTCCCGGTTGGGCGGCCCTGCTGCCGGTTCTGGGTACCACTGCCCTGATCTGGTCCGGTGCGCAGGGTCCGGGTCCGGCGGCACGGCTGCTGAGCCTGCGGCCGCTGGTCTGGGTGGGGTTGCTCTCCTATTCACTGTATCTGTGGCACTGGCCGGTCTACGTGTACGCCAATGCCGTTTCCATCGACGGGATCCAGCCGTTCGAGGCACTGGGCTGGATGGCCCTGGCACTGGGTCTGGCCTGGCTGAGCCTGCGGTATGTCGAATTACCGTTTCGAGAAAAACGTCTGCTGGCAGGGCGCACATCCATATTGGCAGGCGGCTTGGCGGCCATCGTCGTACTGGTGACGATCGGTTCGGCGATTCGCTCCGCCGATGGCGTGCCGGAGCGTCTGAGCGGCAAGGCCCTGGAGTACGCGCAGACCCGCGAATGGCGAGCCGGGCAGATGAAATGCATGGTGGTGACGCAGGACAAGTCGATAGACAAGGCGTGCCTGGTTGGCGGAGAGCAAGCCAAGCCGCCGACCCAGGCGTTTTGGGGTGACAGCCACGCCGCCGCATTGATGCCGGCCATCGAGCGCAATGCCCGTGCTGAAGGGCGGTCGGTGTGGCTGTTCAGCATGAGCGCCTGTCCGCCGATTCTGAACGATGAGCCGCGTCAGCGTTGCAAGGACTTCAATCAGCAAACCATGAACAAGGTGGTCAGCCTTGGTATCAAGGACGTCGTGCTGGCCTCCAATTGGAGTCTGTACGTCTACGGGCACGAGGACGGCGACAGAAAGGTCCTGCTCAACGTCCACGACGATACCGCCCAGGCCGAGCAGCGCATGGCCGCCGCCATCAAGGCGCGTGTGGCTGCCTTGCGAGAGGCAGGGGTGCAGGTCTGGCTGTTCAAGGAAGTGCCGCTGCAGCGCAAGGGCATCATCGAGCGGCTGACCAGTCTGGCGCGGATAGGACGTTCGGCCGATGGCCTGGGGCGTCCGCTCCAGGAGCATCTGGCGCGGCAGCGGTTCCTCGGCGACTTGTTCGCGTCCTTGAGCAAAGCCGATCCAGGCGTTCACATCATTGATCCGACGCCAATGATGTGTACCGATGGCGTCTGCAGCATAGAGGTCGATGGGACTTCGCAGTACAGGGACGAAGATCACTTGTCCGACGCAGGTGGCGCAAGGCTCAGCCCACTGTTTGCGCCCATGTTGCTGGGCACAAGCCATAACTGAGCGATGCCAGGCATTGACGGGCTGCTGTTTGCCCGTCAGAGCAGGTAGGATGTACGCTTATTTTCTAACTGGCATGGTCGATGAAATTCAAGGATCTTCGGGATTTCGTGCAGCAGCTTGAGCAGCGCGGAGAGTTGAAACGCATTCAGGTGCCCATCTCGCCGGTGCTCGAAATGACCGAGGTGTGCGACCGCACCCTGCGCGCAAAAGGGCCGGCGTTGCTTTTCGAAAAGCCCACCGGCTTCGATATCCCGGTGCTGGGCAACCTGTTCGGCACGCCCGAGCGGGTAGCCATGGGCATGGGCGCCGAATCGGTGAGCGAGCTGCGCGAGATCGGCAAGCTGCTGGCGTTCCTCAAGGAGCCCGAGCCGCCCAAGGGTCTGCGCGATGCCTGGTCCAAGCTGCCGATCTTCAAGAAGATCATCGCCATGGCGCCCAAGGTGATCAAGGACGCGCCCTGCCAGGAGATCGTTGTGGAAGGCGACGACGTCGACCTTGGCATGCTGCCCGTGCAGCATTGCTGGCCCGGAGACGTCGCGCCGTTGATCACCTGGGGCCTGACGGTCACCAGGGGGCCGAACAAGGAGCGTCAGAACCTGGGTATCTATCGTCAGCAGGTGATCGGCCGCAACAAGGTCATCATGCGCTGGCTGAGCCATCGCGGCGGCGCTCTGGATTACCGTGAGTGGTGCGACAAGCATCCGGGTCAACCTTTCCCCGTGGCCGTGGCCCTGGGCGCCGACCCTGCGACTATCCTCGGTGCGGTGACGCCGGTCCCCGACAGCCTGTCCGAATACGCCTTCGCCGGACTGCTGCGCGGTAACCGCACCGAGTTGGTGAAGTGCCGCGGCAACGACCTGCAGGTGCCGGCCACCGCCGAGATCATCCTGGAAGGGGTGATTCATCCGGGCGAAATGGCCGATGAAGGACCGTACGGCGATCACACCGGCTACT
>NZ_DJUS01000088.1:0-2616 GCF_002438365.1 Pseudomonas sp. UBA6276 | reverse complement strand
TCCTGCAGAAGCAGTTCCCGGAAATCACCGACTTCTACCTGCCGCCTGAAGGCTGCTCGTACCGCATGGCCGTGGTGACCATGAAGAAGCAGTATCCGGGGCACGCCAAGCGGGTCATGCTCGGGGTGTGGTCGTTCCTGCGCCAGTTCATGTACACCAAGTTCGTCATCGTCACCGACGACGACATCAATGCCCGGGACTGGAACGACGTGATCTGGGCCATCACCACGCGCATGGACCCCAAGCGCGACACCGTGATGATCGACAACACCCCGATCGACTACCTGGACTTCGCATCGCCGGTGTCGGGTCTGGGCTCGAAGATGGGCCTGGATGCCACGCATAAATGGCCAGGCGAGACGACGCGCGAATGGGGGCGGGTCATCGTCAAGGACGAGGCCGTGACCCGACGCATCGATGAACTCTGGAATCAGTTGGGAATAGATTGATGCGTGTGACCTTGCAACCTTCGGGCGTGGTGCTGGAAACCCTGCCAGGCGAGCGGATCCTGGCTGCCGCGCAGCGCCTGGGCTACGAGTGCCCGCAGAGCTGCCGTAACGGCAATTGCCATGTGTGCAGCGCGGTGCTGGTGGAAGGCAGCGTTCGTGAGGAAGGCGTCGTGATCGATCACGGCGAGTTTCACACCTGCATCGCAGAGCCTTTGGAGGACTGCGTGATCCTTTGGGACGGTGTGCTGGCCAAGGGCGAGCTGCCGGTGCGCAGCCTCGCCTGCCAACTGGTCGACTGCGTCGATATCGGCGGCGACGTCTGGCGTGTGCGCCTGCGCGCGCCGGCTGGCAAGCCGCCGCGCTACCACGCCGGGCAATACCTGATGATCGAGCGCGACAACGGCGAAAAGTCAGCCTTTTCCCTGGCGTCTGCACCCCATAGCGGGCGCGATCTGGAGTTGCACGTACTGGTGCGCGAGGCCAGCGCACAGAGCCTGATCGAGCAGTTGCAGCGCAATGGCATGGCCCGTGTGCACATGCCCTACGGCGATACGCACCTGTCCGAGTTGCCCGACGGGCCGTTGGTGCTGATTGCCGCGGGGACTGGCATGGCGCAAATGAACAGCCTGATCGAGCACTGCCGTTCCCAGGGCTTCAAGCATCCGGTGCATCTGTACTGGGGTGTGCGTCGCCCCGAGGATTTCTACGCGCTGGAACATTGGGAGCAATGGAAGCAGTTGCCCAACCTGTTCCTGAACAAGGTGGTGAGCGACCTGTGCGGTTGGGAAGGGCGCTGCGGCATGCTGCACGAAGCGGTCTGCGAAGACATCGCCGACCTCAGCGGGGTGCATGTCTATGGCAGCGGCTCACCGGCGATGATCTATGCCACGCTCGATGCCCTGGTCGAAGCCGGCATGGATGCGCACCAGATGCGTGCGGATGTCTTCGCCTACGCGCCGCGCCCACTCTAGTTTCTTCGCCACTGCGTCATTTCGTGGCTTGAACTTCTTCACTGCATGGCCGGCGTCGAATACGACGCCGTGTAATCGTGCACAGAGTTTTGTGCCTGTGCCGCTTTGGTGCTTATAACCAATCTATTTGAAGTTGATTATAAGCGCTTGTATTTATTGACCAATCTGCCATACGGTAGAGGCGCGACAGTTGCAATGCGTTAGAGTAAGGGTTCATTGCAATCTTACGGGGATAACAGGCGACTGCTTATGTCGGTACTCGAAACTGCGCACTTGAATGTGGTCTATCCGCCGTCGCTCGATCTCGGGCCGCAACTGACCCACGAGCAACTTCTTCACTCACTGAATACGACGATGCGACGTCATCGTGGCGGTCCGGTCTGGCTGTTCGCCTACGGCTCGCTCATCTGGCGGCCAGAATGCAGCGCTGCAGAGCGGCGCCGCGCTCGAGTCCATGGCTATCACCGGGGTCTGTACCTGTGGTCCCACGAGCACCGAGGCACGCCCGAGCGGCCGGGCCTGGTGTTCGGTCTGGACCGTGGCGGCTCCTGCGCCGGCTTCGCCTACCGCCTGCCGCAGGAAAATCTCGAAGACTCGCTTTTGGCGCTTTGGCAGCGTGAAATGCCCTATCCCTCCTACCGCCCGCACTGGCTCAACTGCCGTCTGGAAGACGGCACCAAAGTACAGGCGTTGGGTTTCGTGCTGGAGCGGCATTTGCCCAGCTATGCCGGCAACCTGCCCGACAACCTGCTGACACAGATTCTGGACAGTGCCAGTGGGCGCTTTGGCAGCACTCGTGATTACGTCGAGCAGACCGTCAGTGCCCTGCGCAATCACGCAATGCCGGACAAGAACCTGGAAGCCAGGCTCAAGCGTTGCCATCAGGGCAGCTGCACTCAGGCTTCGCAGCAATTCCTGCCCTGACGGCGTAGCCTGGGTCAATCAGGCATGGCGCTCGGCGCTGGCCACCTGCTTGTGCCAGAGCGTGGGGATCAGGAAGACGATTGCCAGCAGGCAGGCGCCGATCAGCAGGACGAAACCACCGTCCCAGCCGAAGTGATCCACGGTGTAGCCCATCGCGGCGCTGGCGGCGACCGAGCCACCCAGGTAGCCGAACAGCCCGGTGAAGCCGGCGGCGGTACCTGCCGCTTTCTTCGGTGCCAATTCCAGGGCCTGCAGGCCGATCAGCATCACCG
>NZ_DJUS01000061.1:29423-33503 GCF_002438365.1 Pseudomonas sp. UBA6276 | reverse complement strand
TGTTGATGGCATAAGCCAGCTGACGACGGCCCCAGTCTGCCAGACGATGGATCTTGGCACCGTCTTCTTCGATCAGCTTGGTGTAACGCTCAACCATGCCGCCGACTTGCTCGCTCTGATCCGGGTGGACCAGAAAGATGATTTCGTAATGACGCATGAATGCTCCTTACGGGTTGTAGCCTGCCGCCAGAGCGGTCAGACAAGGAGTGAATGACACTGTGTGTCTTGCTGGGTGGTGCGCCGGTAAATGCGCACAAGTGCGCCAGCCATCACGGCAAGGGGCGCAATTGTAGAGAAGGGGTTGGGGGGAAGCAAGAGGATTGGTGAATATTTGAACAGCGGTGGCAATGTCTCTGCCACCGCATTCGCGGGCGGAGCGCTCGCCGCCCGCCCCACATATCGGTCATATGTGTGGGAGCGGGCTCTGCCCGCGAAGGGGCCAGCTCGGTCGGATCACTTCTTTTTGGCGTTACGCTGCCGAACCGCTTCGAACAGGCACACCCCGGTCGCGACCGACACGTTCAGGCTGCTCACGCTGCCGGCCATCGGCAGTTTCACCAGATAGTCGCAGTGCTCGCGGGTCAGGCGGCGCATGCCCTTGCCCTCAGCCCCCATGATCAGGATGGTAGGCCCGGTCAGGTCCTGCTGGTAGATCTCGACTTCCGCCTCGCCAGCGGTGCCCACGACCCACAGGCCACGCTGCTGGAGCTTTTCCAGGGTACGTGCCAGGTTGGTCACCGCCACCAGCGGAATCACTTCCGCCGCGCCGCAGGCCACCTTGCGCACGGCCGGCGTGAGGGTGGCGGACTTGTCCTTGGGCACGATCACGGCCAGCGCTCCGGCCGCATCGGCGGTGCGCAGGCAGGCCCCCAGGTTGTGCGGATCGGTCACGCCGTCCAGCACCAGCAACAGAGGCGGGCCGTCGGTGCGGTCGAGCAACTCATCGAGCATCGCCTCGCCCCACACCTGGCTGGGGCTGACTTCCGCCACGACGCCCTGATGCACGCCTTCGACCCAGGCATCCAGCTCACGACGCTCGGCCTGGCCCACCGAAATGCGATTCTGCGTGGCCAGTTCGACCAAGGTCTGTACTCGCGGCTCGCTGCGGCCATCGGACAACCAGATCTGCTTGACCCGTTTCGGGTGATGACGCAACAACGCTTCCACGGCGTGCACGCCGTAGATCTTTTCCAGCTGACTCATGACTTGGCCTTGGGTTTGCGGCTGCCCGACTTAGACGGACCCTTGCGATGCTTGCTCGGTTTGGAATCGCCTCCAGCACTGC
Organism: Pseudomonas sp. UBA6276; assembly: GCF_002438365.1. Taxonomy (NCBI): domain Bacteria; kingdom Pseudomonadati; phylum Pseudomonadota; class Gammaproteobacteria; order Pseudomonadales; family Pseudomonadaceae; genus Pseudomonas; species Pseudomonas sp. UBA6276. Next base: position 32,218 of record NZ_DJUS01000061.1, on the reverse strand, counting down.
TGCCAGCGCTGCTGCGGCTGTTGCTGGCCTTGGCCGACCCGCCCTTGGCTGCGTCGGCCAGCAAAGCCTTCTTCATTTCCCGGCTCTTGCGCACTTCGGCATTCTTGGCCGCGGCGTCCGATGCCCGGTAGACCTCGTCGCTTTCGGCCTTGCGCTTGCTCGGTGCCGAGTTGCGCTTGGCCGAAGCAGCTGGCTTCTCGGCAACGGTTTTTTCCACGGCAGGCGTGGTCGGGTAGCTTTTAGGCTTGCCCGCTGGCGCATCGGCCTTGCGGTTCTTGCGACCGATCGGCTGATTGAGCGTCGCTTCGCCAATGCCGAAATCGATCTTGCGCTCGTCCAGGTCGACCCGCATGACCTGCACTTCGACCGTGTCGCCCAAGCGGAAATTGCGCCCGGTGCGCTCGCCGGCCAGGCGATGGTGGATCGGATCGAAATGGTAGTAGTCGCCCGGCAGCGCGGTGACGTGCACCAGGCCTTCGACGAAGATATCGGTCAGCTCGACGAACAGGCCGAAACCGGTCACTGCCGTGATCACGCCGGGGAAGGTTTCGCCAACGCGATCCTTCATGAACTCGCACTTGAGCCAGTTGACCACGTCACGGGTGGCTTCGTCGGCCCGACGCTCGCTCATCGAGCACTCTTCGCCCAACTGCTCCAGCGCGGCTTCGTCGTACGGGTAGATACGCGCCTTGGGAATGGTCGGAGCACCGGCGCGCTTGACGTGCGGGGTGTCCTGCTTGGAGTGGATCACGCTGCGGATCGCCCGGTGCGTGAGCAGGTCGGGATAGCGACGGATCGGCGAAGTGAAGTGGGTGTACGCCTCGTAATTCAGGCCGAAGTGGCCATGGTTGTCGGCGCTGTACACCGCCTGGCTCAGGGAGCGCAGCATCACGGTCTGGATCACGTGGAAATCCGGGCGACCCTGGATGGTTTCCAGCAGCGCACGGTAATCCTTGGGCGACGGACCGTCCTTGCCCTTGTTCAGCGACAGGCCAAGCTCGCCGAGGAAGGCACGCAGCTTTTCCAGACGCTCCGGCGGCGGACCGTCGTGGACGCGATACAGAGCCGGAATCTCGTGCTTCTTGAGAAACTCGGCAGTGGCCACGTTGGCCGCCAGCATGCATTCCTCGATCAGCTTGTGGGCGTCGTTGCGCACCGTCGGCTTGATCTCGGCGATCTTGCGCTCGGAGCCGAAGACGATGCGGGTTTCCTGGGTCTCGAAATCGATGGCGCCACGCACGTGACGGGCCGACAGCAATACCTTGTACAGCGCATACAGCTGCTTGAGATGGGGCAGCACTTCGCCGAACTCGCCGCGCAGGGCCTTGGCCTCGCTGGTACGCGAGTGCTCGAGCATGGTGCTGACCTTGTTGTAGGTCAGGCGCGCGTGAGAGTGGATCACCGCTTCATAGAAGCTGTAGTCGGTCATCTCGCCGGTCTTGGAGATGGTCATCTCGCAGACCATGGCCAGGCGGTCGACCTTGGGGTTCAGCGAGCACAGGCCGTTGGACAGTTGCTCGGGCAGCATCGGGATCACGCGCTCGGGGAAGTACACCGAGTTGCCACGCACCTGCGCCTCGGCATCCAGTGCCGAGCCCAGCTTCACGTAACTGGAAACGTCGGCGATAGCGACGTACAGGGTCCAGCCGCCATTGAACAGGCGCAGCTTGCTCTTGGCTTCGCAATAGACGGCATCGTCGAAGTCGCGGGCGTCTTCGCCGTCGATGGTGACGAACGGCAGGTGGCGCAGGTCGATGCGCTTTTCCTTGTCCTTGTCTTCCACCTGCGGCTTGAGCTTGGCGGCTTCCTTGAGCACGGCCTCGGGCCATACATGGGGAATGTCGTAGGTGCGCAGGGCTACATCGATTTCCATGCCCGGGGCCATGTAGTTGCCCAGCACTTCGACGATGTCACCCTGGGGCTGGAAGCGCGCGGTGGGCCAGTGGGTGATCTTCACCCCGACGAACTGGCCGATCTTCGCGGCGCCGTGGCGGCCGGGGGTGATCAGCACTTCCTGCTGCACCTTGGGGTTGTCCGGGGTCACGAAACCAATGCCGCCTTCTTCGAAGTAGCGGCCAACGATGGTTTCATGGGCACGGGACACCACTTCGACGATCACGCCTTCGCGGCGGCCGCGACGGTCCAGACCGGAGACGCGGGCCAGGGCACGGTCGCCGTCGAACACCAGACGCATCTGCGCCGGGCTCATGAACAGGTCGTCGCTGCCATCGTCGGGAATCAGGAAGCCGAAACCGTCGCGGTGACCGCTGATGCGGCCGGCGATCAGGTCGAGCTTGTCCACCGGGGCATAGGTGCCGCGGCGGGTGTAGATCAATTGCGCATCGCGCTCCATGGCTCGCAGACGGCGGCGCAAGGCTTCCAGCTGGTCCTCGGTGGTGAGGCCGAACTCGTCCACCAGCTCCTCGCGGCTGGCGGGGGAGCCGCGCTCGTCGAGGTGCTTGAGGATCAGCTCGCGGCTGGGAATGGGGTTTTCGTATTTTTCCGCTTCACGAGCGGCCTCGGGATCGAGGGTCTGCCAATCGGCCATTAGAGAGAATTCACCTTGTCTATATAGGCGTTAGTTTGGCATACGCGTATTGAAACGGGAAATTTCAGGCGCTGCCTGCCAGTTAAAAGCCCTGCCCCGAGGTCGAAAACAGTGTCCGGGACGCCACTGCAGAATTTTAGTCGATTTTTCTTGCCAAAGGGGTTTACAGCACAAAGAGCGCTCCGTATAGTGCGCGCCATCGACAACGCACAGCGTTGCAGATGTTGCCCAGATGGTGAAATTGGTA
>NZ_DJUS01000061.1:25879-29222 GCF_002438365.1 Pseudomonas sp. UBA6276 | reverse complement strand
GTCTTCTTCTGGGCACCAATTCTTTACAAGAACCCGCGAAAGCGGGTTTTTGCGTTTTCGGGCTTCGAAAATCCGTGCCCTCTCCGTATCCACGGCGCACCCTTCGCGGCCGATGACCGCTCCTACGGCGGGCTCGCACGGCGCATGAGCACCTGAGAACCCATATCGTTTACAATTGTTTCAAGATTCCGCTGCCCTGCCGTAAGGAAGTAGTCCATGACGTCTCGAAACCCCCGGTCCCTGCTGCGTGCACTGGCTGCATGCCTGCTGAGCACCGCCCTGGTCGCTCCATTGGCGCAGGCCGCCGACAAGGTCGAGCTGACCCTCTACAACGGGCAGCACAAGGAAATCGGCGAAGCCATCGCCAAGGCCTACGAGGCCAAGACCGGCATTCACGTCAATGTCCGCAAGGGCAGCAGTAATCAACTGGCCAGCCAGGTAATGGAGGAAGGCGAACGCTCTCCAGCAGACCTGATCTACACCGAAGAATCCCCGCCCCTGAACAACCTGGGCGAAAAAGGCTTCCTGGCCAAGACCGACGACAGCACCCTGAACATGCTCCCGCCCGAGTACGTCGCCAAGGACGGCTCTTGGATAGGCGTGACCGCTCGCGTACGGGTTGTGGCCTACAACCCAAAGCTGATCGACGAAAAGGACCTGCCTGAAACGGTGCTGGAATTCGCCGAGCCGCAATGGCAGGGCAAGGTCGGCTTCGTACCGACCAGCGGCGCCTTCCAGGAGCAGGCCGTTGCCATCATCAAGCTGCACGGGCGAGAAGCTGCCGAAGAATGGCTTACCGGCCTGCGCGCCTTCGGCAAGACCTACACCAACAACATGGTCGCCCTCAAGGCAGTGGAAAACGGCGAAATCGCCACCGTGCTGGTGAACAACTACTACTGGTTCGCACTGCAGCGCGAGAAAGGCCAACTCGACTCCAAGCTGCACTACTTCAGCAACGGCGACGCCGGCGGCCTGATCACCATTTCCTCGGCTGCGGTCCTCAAGTCCAGCAAGCACCCACGCGAGGCCCAGGCACTGCTCGCCTACATGGCCAGCGAAGAGGGTCAGCGCGTGATCACCCAGACTACCGCTGAATACCCGCTGCACAAAGGCATGGTCTCGGACCGCGGCCTCAAGCCATTCGACGAATTACAGGCACCTGCCATCACCCCGGCTGACATCGGCAATGCCGAGGACGCCCTGGACATGGAACGGGACGTCGGCCTGAATTGATCACCCCCCCTGTCAGTACCACGGGGCGGCGCAAGCGTCCCTCGATCTGGGTGCTCGCGCCCGTCCTGCTGCTGGTCGGACTGAGCCTGCTGCCCCTGCTCTACGTCGGCCTCAAAGCGTGGCAGGCCGGCTTGCACGAAGCGATCAGGTTGCTCTGGCGCCCCTACGTCCTGCGTTTGCTGGGCAATACCCTGATGTTGATGGCTGGGGTGACCGCGGCCTGCGTGGTGATCGGTGTGAGCCTGGCCTGGCTGCTGGAACGCAGCGACCTGGCCGGTCGACGGCTTTGGGGCGTGATCCTGTGCCTGCCGTTCGCGGTCCCCGCCTTCGTCAGCGGCTTCACCTGGGTTTCGTTGAGCTCCGGATTCGAGGGGTTGGGCGGCGCCATCCTGGTCATGACGCTGTCGAAATACCCGTTGGTGTTTCTTCCGGTCGCGGCGACGCTGCGCAATCTGGATACCTCGCTGGAAGAGTCAGCCCGTACGCTGGGGCAGAACCGCACCGGTGTATTCTTCAAGGTGACCCTGCCGCTGCTGTGGCCTGCAGTGCTGGGCGGGGCACTGCTGATCGCGCTGCACATGCTGGTGGAGTTCGGCGCGCTGTCGATCCTGGGATTGCAGACCTTCACCACAGCGATCTACCAACAGTTCGAGCTCGAATTCAGCAATACCAATGCGGCGATGCTGTCAGCGCTGCTGCTGGTTCTGTGCCTGTTGCTGCTGTGGCTGGAGCTGAGGGTGCGGGGTACCGCGCGCCACATCCGTACCGGTCAAGGCGCAGCCCGCCGGGCAACACCGTTGCGGCTGGGGCCGTGGTGTGTAGTGGCGCAGCTGTACTGCCTGCTGCTGGTGGCCGTCGGCAGTGGCGTGCCGCTGGGCATGCTGGGGTATTGGCTGGTGAAAGGCTCGTCGGCCGCCTTTCCGGTGGCGGCTATTGGCGAGGCGTTGCTGACCTCGCTGTCACTGGCGTTGGGTGGTGCGGCTTTGTGCCTGGCATTGGCATTGCCCGTCGGTTTGCTGGTCGTTCGTCATCGCGGCCGCCTGGCGATCTGGGCGGAACGTTTGCCGTACCTGCTGCATGCACTGCCCGGACTGGTGATCGCCTTGACCCTGGTGTATTTCGCCCTGCACTACGTTCCGGCGATGTACCAGACCACGGGTTTGCTGTTGCTCGCCTACGCACTGCTGTTTCTGCCTCTGGCGCAGGCACCGGTGCGTAACGCTCTGAACAAGGCTGCGCCCCAGCTGGAAGAAGCTGCGCGCACGCTGGGTGCTACGCCCTTCACGGCGTTCTGCCGGGTGACGTTACCCATCATTTTCCCGGCCATGGCGGCGGCATTCGCGCTGGTGTTCCTGGACGGCATGAAGGAACTCACCGCCACGCTGGTTCTGGCCCCCACCGGCATGACCACCCTGGCAACCGAAGTGTGGTCACACACCTCGAACATGGAGTTCGCCGCTGCCGCGCCCTATGCGGCCTTGCTGATCCTGATCTCCGGGGTGCCGGTGTACCTGCTCACGACTCGCATGTACCTGAGCCACACACGTTAGGCCCTCCTGTAGGAGCGGTCCGTGGCCGCGAAAAGGGCAACGCGGTTCGTCAGGTAGACCGCAATGCGCCTTTCGCGGCCTATGACCGCTCCTACAGGCGGGCATCTAAGCGCGGAACTGACCCAGGCTGGCTTTCAGCTGGGCCGCGAGCTTGTCCAGTTCTCGGCTGCTGGCCGTGGTCTGCTGCACGGCGAAAGCCGCTTTCTCTGCCTGCGCATGAATCACCTGCACCCTGCCCTTCACAGCCTGCGCGCCGCGGGCCTGCTGCTCGGCGGCCTGGGTCGCCAGGCCGATCGCCGCGTGTACCTGCTCCACCGAAGTCTGCACCGCTTGCTGCAGCCGCGCGCTGTCGCGCAGCACCGCCAGACCTTCGTCCGCCTGACGTCCGGCCTGGCCGATGGCCGCCACTGCCTCGCGCGCGCCGGCCTGCAAAGCGCCGATATGGGCTTGAATGTCGCCGGTCGAACTCTGCGTCTTGCTCGCCAGCGCACGCACCTCGTCGGCCACCACGGCGAAGCCACGCCCGGTTTCACCGGCTCGCGCCGCTTCGATGGCGGCAT
>NZ_DJUS01000061.1:0-25861 GCF_002438365.1 Pseudomonas sp. UBA6276 | reverse complement strand
AGCGCCAGCAGATTGGTCTGCTCGGCGATCCCGTGGATCACCGTCAACACCACCTCGATCTGCTGACTCTGCTCGGCCAATCGCTCGATCACCTTGGACCCACTCTGCACCTGCCCGGCCAACGCTTCGATCAAGCCGCCGACTTGTTGCGAGGCCCGAGTGTTGTCGTCCGTGGCCTGACGGATCTCCGCCACTTGTTGCAAGGCCGACTGCATCGCCTGACTCTCGGCCTGAGCCTCATCGGCCATCTGCGACAGGTCCTGCAGGCTCTGCGCCACTTCATCGCGCTGCAATTGGGCGGCATCGTCGGCCCCCGCATTGCGTTGAGCCATGCTGCCGATTTCAACCCCTGTCTTGTGCGCCACCTCGCCCGCTTCGCGAACGATAGGCTGCAGCTTGTCGACGAAACGGTTGACGGCCGACGCCATGTCGCCGATCTCGTCGCGGCTGTGAATCGCCACCCGCTTGGTCAGGTCGCCCTCACCTGCGGCCAAGTCATCCAGCGCGCCGACCAGCAGGCGCAGGCGATGCACCACACGACGGCCCAGCACGGCGGCCAGCACCACCAGCATGGCCAGCCCTACCAGGGCCAGGCACAGCCCGATGCGCCAGCGCAACTGCGCCGCAGCGTCCTGCACAGTGCTGTGGGTATTGGCCTGCATGGTCGCTGCCGCCGATTCCGCCGACTGCAGACGGGCCTGCAGAGCCTTGGCGCTTTCGGTCGAGGCGCCTTGCAGACTTTCGCCCACCAGTTGCCCGGCACTGGCAATCAGCGCAGCAAAACGCTTGTCCAGTTCGGCCACCTGCGCTTCGACGCCCTTGCGCGAAACGGCCATCAATACACGACCGATCTCCACGCCGTTGGGATTGATCGAGGCTTCGACATAGATCACCCCAGGATCATTCCTGGCCGCATCGAGCACCTTGTCCAAAGCACGCTCACCGGCTCCCTTGGCCATCAGCGCCTGGTTGATCGGGTTGTCGCGATTCAGGTAACGGGTCAGGTGCTCGCCCTGCGCGTCGTTGTAGATCACGAACAGCACGTTGGGATTGCGCTGAGCGCGACGGGCGAACTCGGACAGCGTCGGTACATCGTTGTCCCACATGGCCCGGGGTGCGACCGAGGCCAGCAGTTCGGCCATATCGGTGGCCGAATCCTGCAGATCCTTGTCCAGGGTCGCTCGAATCTGCGCCTGTTCTTGGGTCAGGCGTGTCGATAAACCGGCACTCAGGCGCTGACGCGTGTTCGCGGAAAGACTTTCGAGCCCGGAGGACACCTCCGCACTGGCGCTTTGCAGTTCCCCTGTCAGCCGCTGGCTGTCCTGGGCCATGCGCTGATCCAGGTCGGCTTCGAGTGCAGTGACGGTGCTTCGGGTCAGCGCAATGGCGGCCAGTACCTGCACCAAAAGAGCGATACCCAAGGCAATGAAAACCGGACGCAGCAAGCGGCTGCGCAGAAGAGAAAGGACAGCGGACATGTGAATCCCCTTTTTATTGACGCCATCGTAATACTGGCACCTGATTCGGAATCACACAGCAAACGCCGTGCCGGACGGCCGACCCGTCCCTGAAACGACAAAAGGCCCCGAAGGGCCTTTTGCTGTGGTGCACGAACCGCTATCAGCCGAACGGATGACGCAGCACGATAGTCTCGTTGCGATCAGGACCGGTCGAGATGATATCGATCGGTGCGCCGATCAGCGCTTCGACACGCTTGATGTAGGCACGGGCGTTGGCCGGCAGTTCTTCCAGGGTTTTGGCGCCCACGGTCGACTCGGTCCAGCCCGGCACTTCTTCGTACACTGGCTGCAGGCCTACGTAGCTGTCGGCGTCGGTGGGGGCAACGTCATTGCCTTCTGCATCTTTGTAGCCGGTGCAGATGTTGATGGTTTCCAGACCATCGAGTACGTCCAGCTTGGTCAGGCAGATGCCCGAGATGCTGTTCACATCGATCGCGCGGCGCAGGATGACAGCGTCGAACCAGCCACAGCGACGGGCACGGCCGGTGGTTGCGCCGAATTCATGGCCCTGTTTGGCCAGGTGCGCGCCGACTTCGTCGAACAGTTCGGTCGGAAACGGCCCCGAACCTACACGAGTGGTGTAGGCCTTGGTGATGCCCAGGATGTAGTCCAGGAACATGGGACCGACGCCCGAGCCGGTTGCCACGCCACCTGCGGTGGTGTTGGAACTGGTCACGTAGGGGTAGGTGCCGTGGTCGATGTCCAGCAACGAACCCTGGGCGCCTTCGAACATGATGTCTTTGCCAGCGCGACGCAGTTCGTGCAGCTCGGCCGTCACGTCCAGCATCAGCGGCTTGAGCAGCTCAGCGTATTCCTTGCACTCGGCCAAGGTCTTTTCGAACTCGATGGCCGGCTCTTTGTAGTAACCGACCAGCATGAAGTTGTGGTAATCCACCAGTTCACGCAGCTTGTCTTCGAAGCGCGGCATGTTGAGCAGGTCGCCCACGCGCAGGCCGCGACGTGCAACCTTGTCTTCGTACGCCGGACCGATGCCGCGACCGGTGGTGCCGATCTTCAGCTCGCCACGGGCCTTTTCACGGGCCTGATCCAGCGCCACGTGGAAGGACAGGATCAACGGGCAGGACGGGCTGATACGCAGGCGCTCGCGCACCGGTACGCCCTTCTCTTCCAGCTTGGTGATCTCGCGCATCAGAGCGTCGGGTGCAACGACCACGCCGTTGCCGATCAGGCACTGCACGCCTTCGCGCAGCACGCCCGAAGGAATCAGGTGCAAGACGGTTTTCTCGCCGTCGATCACCAGTGTGTGGCCAGCGTTGTGACCGCCTTGATAGCGCACTACCGCGGCAGCATGTTCGGTCAGCAGATCAACGATCTTGCCTTTGCCCTCATCACCCCATTGGGTGCCCAGGACTACGACATTCTTACCCATAACACTTGTCCTCATTCGCGCAAACTTGGTGCCGGCAGCGGCCGGCAGGAATACTCAAGAGGCCAGTGGCAGCACTTGCCATTGCCCGTTCTGCTGAATCAATTGACGGTCGCAATCTGCCTCGCCAGCAGCCTCGATCGTCTGGCCCGGCAGGGCCTGGACCACGCGCTGGCCCTCGCGGCGCAGCTGGCAGACCGCCTGCCACAGTGCTGCATCAGTGCTATCGGGCATCCAGACGCCACCGCACGGCAGTTCGATTCGAGCCTGGCCCAGGGTGACCAGGGACTTGAGGTCCGTGGAAAATCCGGTAGCCGGGCGAGCGCGGCCGAAATCCGCGCCGATGTCGTCGTAGCGGCCGCCCTGAGCGATGGACTGGCCCATGCCTGGAACGAACACGGCAAACACCACGCCGGTGTGATAGTGATAACCGCGCAGTTCGCCCAAGTCGAAGTACAGCGGCAATTGCGGAAAACGCAACGCCAGGCGCTCGGCGATCGTCAGCAGGTCGTCCAGCGCGGTCAGCACCGCCGCCGGGGCATTGGCCAGGCGTACCTTGGCCTGGGCCAGCACTTCCCGCCCGCCACACAGCCCGACCAGAGCTCGCAGCATCTCGGCCAGATCGGCCTGCAGCCCTTCGGTCAGGGTGATCACTTCGTCGATGGCCTTGCGCTGCAGGGCATCGAACAGCTGTTGCTCGACATCCCCCGACAGGCCCGCCGCGCGAGCCAGGCCACGGTAGATACCGACATGCCCCAGATCCATGTGCACGTCTGGCACATCGGCCATTTCGAGCATGGTCAGCATCAGGCTGATGACTTCCACGTCGCTGCTGGGGCTGGCATCGCCATACAGCTCAGCACCCAACTGGATAGGGCTGCGCGAGCTGGACAGGGCGCGAGGCTGCGCATGCAGGACACTGCCGGCATAGCACAGACGGTTCGGCCCTTCACGACGCAAGGTATGCGCATCGATACGCGCCACCTGGGGCGTGATATCGGCACGGAAACCCATCTGCCGACCCGATTGCGGGTCGATCACCTTGAAAGTGCGCAGGTCAAGGTCCTGGCCGGCGCCGGTCAGCAGCGACTCGAGGTATTCGATATGCGGAGTCACGACGAACTCGTAACCCCAGCTCTGGAACAGGTCCAACACCTGGCGCCGCGCGACTTCGATGCGCGCAGCCTCAGGCGGCAGTACTTCTTCGATGCCATCTGGCAGCAGCCAGCGGTCTACCGTTGCCATTACGCCTTTCCCCTATGATCCGGGTGGCCTGCCGTCGGGCTAGCCTTGAGTGAAGCAGAAATCGCCCACCGCAAGCACGTCGCGGGGCAATGTCCTCATAAACCGGGCCTATGAATCGGCCAATCGATCTTGCAGACGCAAAAAAGCCGGGAATTTCCCGGCTGCCGCATCATACACACGTTTTGCCGATCGTTCACCCCGCCGAACGGTTAAACCGCCCGGCGGGGAAAGCCGATCAGGGCTTGTACTTCTCCATGAAGCGGAAGAAATCGCTCTTGGAGTCGAGCACCATCACGTCGCTCTTGTTGGCGAAGCTCTGGCGGTAAGCCTGCAGGCTGCGGAAGAAGGAGTAGAACTCCTGATCCTGACCATAGGCCCGGGCATAGATGGCTGCGGCCTGGGCGTCGCCGTCACCACGCGCTTCCTCGGACTCGCGATAGGCTTCGGCCAGCAGGACGCGACGCTGACGATCGGCATCGGCACGGATACCTTCGGCCAGCTCGTTACCCTTGGCACGATGCTCGCGCGCCTCGCGCTCACGCTCGGTGCTCATGCGCTCGAACACGCTGCGGTTGACTTCCTTGGGCAGGTCGATGGCCTTGACGCGCACGTCAATGACTTCGATACCCAACTCCTTGTCGGCCATGCGGTTGAGTGAGGTGGTGATGTCGGACATCAACGCATCCCGCTCACCCGACACCACTTCATGCAGCGTGCGCTTGCCGAACTGGTCACGCAGACCCGATTCGAGACGACGCGACAGACGCTCGTCGGCGATCTGCTTCATGCCGGAAGTGGCGGTGTAGTAGCGCTCGGCATCCTTCACACGCCATTTGGCATAGGCATCGACCATCACCGCTTTCTTCTCCAGGGTCAGGAACCGCTGGGTCGGCGCGTCGAGGGTCATCAGCCGCGCATCGAACTTGCGCACCTGGTTGACGTACGGCAGCTTCACATGCAGGCCAGGCTGGACATCGGCCTGAACCACGCGACCGAATTGCAGCAGAACCGCACGTTCGGTTTGCGCCACGATGTAGAAGCAGTTCCATGCTGCCACCGCCAGAACGACGGCGACGATCAGGGCGATCACAGATTTATTGCCCATCAGCGACTCTCCCTTGAACGCATTTCACGCTGTTGCTGCTGCAGGTCGGCCGCGGCGCGGGCGCCGGCGGCGTCGCTCGCCGATGACGGCGTGTTGGCGGCAGGCGTGCTGCTGTTGTTGCGGTCACCACCGACCATCTTGTCCAGCGGCAGGTAGATCAGGTTGTTCTGACCTTCCTTGCTGGCCACCAGCACCTTGCTGGTGTTGCTGTAGACGTCCTGCATGGTTTCCAGGTACAGACGCTGGCGGGTCACGTCGGGCGCCTTGCGGTACTCGGTGACCAGCTTGGTGAAGCGATCGGCCTCACCCTTGGCACGCGAAACCACTTCGTCGCGGTAGCCGTTGGCATCTTCGATGATGCGCTGGGCCTGACCGCGAGCCTCGGGAATCACGCCATTGGCATAGCCTTCGGCCTGGTTGCGCGAGCGTTGCTCGTCTTCACGGGCACGGATCACGTCGTCGAAGGCTTCCTGCACTTCACGCGGGGCTGCCGCGCTCTGTACGTTGACTTGGGTGACGGTGATACCGGTCTGGTAGGTGTCGAGGAACCGCTGCAGGCGCTCCTTGATCTCGCCAGCCATCTGCTCGCGGCCTTCGGTCAGCACCTGGTCCATGGCGGTGGAACCCACCACATGGCGCAGCGCACTGTCGGTGGCGTGCTGCAGGCTGATTTCAGGCTGGTCGACGCGCAGGACGAAATCCTGCAGGTTGGTGATCTTGTACTGCACGGTCAGCGGCACCTCGACGATGTTCTCGTCTTCGGTAAGCATCTGGCCCTGCTTGGTATACGAACGCTCGCGCGTGACGTTTTCCAGGTACTTGCGGTCGATCGGCGGGAAGTAGATGTTCAGACCCGGACCCACGGTTTCGTAGTACTTGCCGAAGCGCAGTACAACGGCCTGTTCCTGCTCGTCCACCACATACACCGCGCTGTACAGCCAGATAGCGCCGAGCACGGCAAGGCCGATGCCCAACAGGCCGAGACCACCGCCCTTGGACGTGCCTCCCCCGTCGCCACCACCACCTGTGCGTTTCTTTCCACCACCGAACAGACCGTTCAGGCTGTCCTGCAGTTTGCGGAAGGCCTCGTCGAGATCCGGTGGCCCCTTGCGGTCGCCTCCACGGCGTTTTCCACCCCAAGGATCTTGATTGTTCGAGTTGCCACCCGGCTCATTCCAAGCCATAGCGCTCTCCATCTGATAAAGCAAAGACGCACCCACGGCGCGCCGACCAATGCTACAGAATGCCCGACACGACAGCACAGCTGCCACGTCAGGCTTTTATTGCAAAGTGTGTTGCTCGATGAATTCAGCGGGCTCCATGCCTTCGCGACTGACCAGGCGATTGAGTTCCGCACGTGGCAGGCGGATTGCCAGCAGACTGCCACCTTGCTCATCATGCGCTTCGCTTTGCACCGCGCCCAGCGAAAACAGCTGGGCACGCAGACGGCCCAGTTTCTGGCCCAGCTGCAACGTCCCGACGAACAGGTCCTCGCCCAGCAGTTCGGCGACCGCCTGCTTGACCAGCTCGAGACCGCGACCGTCGCGCGCCGATACCCAGACCCGGACCGGCTTGCCGTCCGCATCGCGCTGTATCTGCGGCTCGACGTTTTCGAGCAGATCGAGTTTGTTATACACCTCGAGGATCGGCAAGCCTTGTGCGCCGATCTCGGTGAGCACCGCCATGACCTGCTCGATCTGCGCCATGCGCTCGGGCTCATGGGCGTCGATCACGTGCAGCAGCAGGTCGGAGTTGCTCGACTCTTCGAGGGTGGCGCGAAACGCTTCGACCAGCTTGTGCGGCAGGTGGCGTATGAAGCCCACCGTGTCGGCCAGAATCACCGGCCCCAGATCGTTCAACTCGAGCCGGCGCAAGGTCGGATCGAGCGTGGCGAACAACTGGTCGGCTGCGTACACCTCGGAACGAGTGATCGCGTTGAACAAGGTCGACTTGCCGGCGTTGGTGTAGCCCACAAGGGACACCGACGGGATGTCGGCACGCCGACGCCCCCGCCGAGCCTGCTCGCGCTGGCTGCGGACCTTCTCCAGGCGTTGCTTGATCTGGCGCAGGCGTACACGCAGCAGCCGCCGGTCGGTTTCCAGCTGAGTTTCCCCGGGACCGCGCAGGCCGATACCGCCACCCTGGCGCTCGAGGTGAGTCCAACCGCGAACCAGCCGCGTGCTCATGTGCTCGAGCTGGGCCAGTTCGACCTGCAGCTTGCCTTCATGGGTACGGGCGCGTTGCGCAAAGATGTCCAGGATCAGACCGGTACGGTCCAGCACGCGGCACTCGAAGATCTTCTCGAGGTTGCGTTCCTGGCTGGGTGTGAGGGTGTGATTGAAGATCACCAGATCCGCGTGTTCGGTCTTGACCTGATCACGCAGTTCCTCGACCTTGCCGCTGCCGATCAGAAATTTGGCACTGGGCCGATGACGGGCGACATTGACGAATGCGACAGTTTCGGCGCCGGCCGAGATGGCCAGCTCCTGAAACTCCTGCGGGTCTTCGCGCGCCTCAGGGTCCTGACCATCCAGATGAACGAGGATCGCTCGTTCACCACCACCGTGGCGCTCAAAGAACAAGGCAGACTCCTATCAAGCGTTACCTGGGTCGGTGTCGCCCTGCTCGGATTCGGTCGCGCTTGGCAGACGAATCGGACGCACCGGTACAACCGTGGAAATCGCGTGTTTGTAGACCATCTGGCTGACAGTGTTCTTCAGCAGGATGACGAACTGGTCGAACGATTCGATCTGGCCCTGCAACTTGATACCGTTCACCAGATAGATCGAGACGCCGACCTTCTCTTTACGCAAGGTGTTCAAGTAAGGGTCTTGTAGCGAATGCCCTTTTGACATGTGCCGCACTCCTTTAAGGATCAATAGTGGAAAAGCTGTAAAAAGATGAAGGCTTTGACCGTCAGACCCCAAGGATAGACGGCAATTGCGGGACTCAGCTCAATATGGAGGCCGAGCCCAGGTATTTCAAGGTGCGAGGCAGATTGTCGCCCGCCAGGCTGTCGAGCCAGTGCAGATCGGCCCAACCGCGCAACCAGGTGAACTGCCGTTTGGCCAATTGGCGAGTGGCGATGATGCCGCGTTCGCGCATCTGCACCTCGGTCAGCTTGCCATCCAGATGATCCCAGACTTGCCGATAGCCCACCGCTCGTATAGACGCGAGCCCAGCATGCAAGTCACTTCGAGCACGCAAGGCAGTGACCTCCTGGACGAAGCCTTGTTCCAGCATTTGTTCGAAACGCATGGCAATTCGCTCATGCAGCACCGAGCGATCGGCGGGCGCGATGGCCAGGTTGGCCACAGTATAGGGCAATTGCCCGCTTGCCAATGCGCCTGGTTCGGTACTTTGCGCAGATTGTCGCGCGCGCAGCTCGGTCATGCTCGAACCACTTACGCGATACACCTCCAGCGCCCGGATCAGGCGTTGCGGATCGTTGGGATGAATGCGCGCGGCGGACACCGGATCGNNAGCATGGTGCCGCCGACCAGCAACGGGATGTTGCCGCGCGCGGTGATCTGCGCCATGGCTTGCAGGGCGTCGCGCCGGAAATCGGCGGCGCTGTAGCTTTGCGCCGGGTCGAGGATATCGATCAAGGCATGCGGGTGGGCCTTGAGCACCGCCGGCGACGGCTTGGCGGTGCCGATGTCCATGCCGCGGTAGACCAGCGCCGAGTCGACGCTGATCAGCTCGCAGGGCAACACCTTGCTCAGCTCGATGGCCAGGTCGGTCTTGCCGGCGGCGGTGGGTCCCATGAGGAAGATCGCCGGAGGTAGGCCACTCATCGATCAACGCCCGCGCAGGAAGAGTTTGTCCAGATCGTCCAGGCCCATCTGGGTCCAGGTCGGTCGGCCATGATTGCACTGGCCGCTGCGCTCGGTGTTTTCCATGTCACGCAACAGGGCATTCATCTCCGGCAGGGCCAGGCGCCGGTTGGCGCGAATCGCCCCGTGACAGGCCATCGTACCCAGCAATTCGTTCAAGTGCGCCTGGATACGGTCACTGGTGCCGTACTCCATGAGATCGGCGAGCACATCGCTGACCAGGCGATTGGCTTCGGCCTGTTTGAGCAGCGCCGGAATCTGGCGGATGGCTACGGTTTCCGGCCCCAGACGCTGCAACTCGAAGCCCAGGCGCTGGAACCAGGTCGCGTGTTCTTCGGCGCAGTCCGCTTCCCGCTGGCTCATGGCCAGCGACTCGGGCACCAGCAACGGCTGCCCGCTCAGTCCCTCACTGGCCATGGCGATCTTCAGGCGCTCGTACATGATCCGTTCATGAGCCGCATGCATGTCCACCAGCACCAGCCCTTGTGCGTTTTCGGCCAGGATGTAGATGCCCTTCAGTTGCGCCAGGGCATAACCCAACGGGGGAATGTCACCCTGGCTCTGCGGCAGGCTCGGGATCGGTGCGGTACTGCTGCCTGCGGTCGGCAACGGCGCGAAGAATTCCCGGTAGGCGCTTTGCGCCTCGGCCACCGGCAAGGCGGCGGTCGGCCGCGGCGTGTACGAGTAACCGCCACCGGAACCACCGTTCGACTGCGGCGCAGCCATGGGCGGCTGCAGCAGATTCGCCGACAGGCCCATTTCACCCTGAGGACCGAACTCGCCGGCCTGCGCGCCACTGGGTCGCGGCGCCTGCGACTGCGTTGGCGCGGTTGCCAACTGGTCTTCGGGACGCACGTCAGCCAAGGCACGGTGCAATGTGCCGTACAGGAAGTCATGCACCATGCGCCCGTCGCGAAAGCGCACTTCATGTTTGGTCGGGTGCACGTTGACGTCGACGACCGCCGGATCCACTTCCAGAAACAGAACGAAGGTCGGATGACGGCCATTGAACAGCACGTCGCGGTAGGCCTGGCGCACCGCATGGGCGACCAGCTTGTCGCGCACCGCTCGACCGTTGACGAAGAAATATTGCAGGTCGGCCTGACTTCGGGAGAACGTCGGCAAACCGACCCAGCCCCACAGACGCAAGCCATTGCGCTCGACCTCGATCGGCATCGCCTGTTCGAGAAATGCCGGGCCACAGACCGCAGCGACCCTTCGGGCGCGGGCGGTTTCGTCATGCGCTTCGTGCAGGCCGAGGATGCTCTTGCCGTTGTGTCGCAGGTGGAAGCCGACGTCGAAGCGCGCCAGCGCCAGGCGCTTGATGACCTCCTGCAGGTGGTCGAACTCGGTCTTCTCGGTCTTGAGAAACTTGCGCCGCGCCGGGGTATTGAAGAATAGGTCGCGAACCTCGACCGAAGTGCCCACCGGGTGCGCGGCAGGCTGCACGCGGGCATCCATGTCGCGACCTTCGGTTTCGACCTGCCAGGCCTGGTCGGCAGAGGCTGTGCGCGACGTCAGGGTCAGACGGGCCACCGAACTGATCGAGGCCAGCGCTTCCCCACGGAAGCCCAGGCTCATCACCCGTTCCAGATCCTCAAGGTCACGGATCTTGCTGGTCGCATGGCGTGCCAGCGCCAGGGGCAGGTCGTCGGCGGAAATACCGCTGCCGTCGTCGCGCACGCGCAGCAGCTTGACGCCACCCTGTTCGACCTCGATGTCGATGCGGCGAGCGCCCGAGTCCAGGCTGTTTTCCAGCAGTTCCTTGATCACCGAGGCTGGGCGTTCGACCACCTCGCCGGCGGCGATCTGGTTGGCGAGCCGCGGGCTGAGCAGCTCGATACGGGCCGATTCAGTCATTACTGGGACGCCAGGGCAGTGCTGGGAATGGTGACTTCCTGGCCAATCTTGAGTTCGTCGGTCTTCAAGTCGTTGGCGCTGCGCAAGGTGGCGATGCCCAGGTCGTAGCGCGCGGCCAGCATGGCCAGCGTTTCGCCGGGACGCACTACGTGGGTGCTAGGGCCGCGTGCGATCTTGCCGGTGTCACGCAGCCAGGCCATGTAGGTCCCTGGCGGCGGGTTCTGCTGGAAGAACTGCTTCACACCGGTACGAATGGAGCGCGCCAGGGCCTGCTGGTGACCCGAGCTCTGCAGCTTGTTGGCTTCATTGGAGTTTGAGATGAATCCGGTTTCCACCAGGATCGAAGGGATGTCCGGCGATTTCAGCACCATGAACCCGGCCTGCTCGACACGACGCTTGTGAAGCGGCGTTACCTGGCCGATGTTGCTCAACACTTTCTGGCCCACGTTAAGGCTGGAGGTCAGCGAAGCGGTCATCGACAGGTCCAGAAGTACACCGGCCAGCATGCGGTCCTTGTCGTCCAGGCTGACGTTGCCAGCACCGCCGATCAAGTCGGAACGGTTTTCAGTATCGGCCAGCCAGCGCGCGGTTTCCGAGGTGGCGCCGCGCTCGGACAGCGCAAACACCGAGGCACCGAAGGCAGCCGAGGACGGCGCGGCGTCGGCGTGAATGGAAACGAACAGGTCGGCGCCCTTCTTGCGGGCGATTTCGGTACGTCCGCGCAGCGGGATGAAGTAGTCGCCAGTGCGCGTCAGCTCGGCACGAAAGCCTTGTTCGGCGTTGATCTGGCGTTGCAGTTCCTTGGCGATCTGCAACACCACGTCCTTCTCGTGCTGGCCTCGCGGGCCCGAAGCGCCGGGGTCTTCGCCACCATGACCGGCATCGATGGCGATGACGATATCGCGCTTGCCGCTGGGCACTGGCGTCAGTTTGATAGCTGGGCGCGTTGGCGTGACTGGCACCGCCGGTGTGGTGGCCACGACCGGCTGAGGCGGCGCTGGTTCGGCATCGGCGGCCGAGTCAAACAGGTCGACCACCAGTCGGTTGCCGTATTGCTGGTTGGGCGCCAGAGTGAAGCTTTTTGGGGTGACGGCCTTTTTCAGGTCCACCACCACACGCAAATCGTTGGGCGTGCGCTGGGCCGAACGCACGCTGGTAACGGGCGAGTCGCCTGGAGCGACGCTGAGCGGGGCGGACGCAGTGGCGCCGTTGATGTCGATCACCAGCCGGTCGGGCGATGTGAGCGTGAACACGCTGTGCTGGACCGGGCCGGTGAGGTCGAAGACCAGCCGGGTATTGTCCGGCGCTCGCCACAAGCGCACGCTCTTGACTTGTGTAGCGGCCACGGCATTGACGACAAAACCCGTCAACATCAGACCAACGACCGCGACCAGCGCGCGAATGCGCATACCTAACCCCATCAAATTATTTGGATTTCTGTGCCACAGCGGCACACCAGGACACGCCGCGCGGGCCCTGTGGCGATAACTTCAACAGCCTTCCGGCCGCTTGCGGGCTTATGGTAATGGTCAGGTCAGGCTTTGGCAAAAAGCCCGCACCCTGCTGGGGCCACTCGATCAGGCACAAGGCGTCCTCTTCAAAGTAGTCGCGGATGCCCAGATACTCCAATTCCTCAGGATCAACAAGGCGATACAGGTCGAAGTGAAAGGCTTTTATAGCTCCGATTTCGTAGGGCTCGACCAGGGTGAAGGTTGGGCTCTTGACCGCCCCGACGTGCCCGAGGCCGCGGATCAAGCCCCGGGAAAAGGTGGTCTTGCCGGCGCCCAGATCACCTTCCAGAAAGATCAGTCCATGGCCTTGGGTGACCTCTGCCATGCGCGCACCGAACGCGATCATCGCGTCCTCGCCCTCGATGAAAATCTCTACTTCTGACACGGATAATGCTCCTCGAGCAACTGACGAATGGCAGGGATCAGATCGCTGGCGGCCAGGCCGCGGCCGCCCTCGCCCGACCGTTCTCCGGCACAGGCGTGCAGCCACACGCCCAGACAGGCCGCATCGTAGCCGTCCAGACCCTGGGCACGCAGCGCGCCTATCAGCCCGGCGAGGACATCGCCCAGCCCGCCGGTGGCCATGGCCGGATGACCATGCTCGCAGATCGCCAGGCGACCGTCGGGCGCTGCGATCAGGCTGCCGGCGCCCTTGAGTACACACACTGCCGCGTATTGCCGGGCCAGCCGCCGGGCTGCCGCCGGGCGATTTGCCTGCACCTGCTGGGTAGAAATGCCCAGCAGCCGCGCCGCTTCGCCAGGATGCGGGGTCAGTACCGCATCGGCGGGCAGCGTGACGGCGCCTTGAGCCAACTGGTTCAGCGCATCGGCGTCCCACACCTGCGGCTTGTCCTGGCTGGCCGCCACCGACAGCAGGCTGCGCCCCCAACCGGCCTGGCCCAGGCCGGGCCCGACCACCAGCACGCTAGCGGCCTCGGCCATTGGCAGGAGCTGGTTGGCCGAGGCGATATCGGCCACCATCACTTCCGGCAGGCGCGCCAGCGCCGGCGCCACGTGCTCGCCGCGGGTGGCCAGCGAGACCATGCCGGCCCCGCTGCGCAGGGCACTCTGGGCGCTGAGCAGTGCCGCGCCGCCGGTGCCGTGGTCGCCGCCGATCACCAGCACACGGCCGTACATGCCCTTGTGCGCATCCATCGGCCGCGCCGACAGGACCGGCAAGGTGGCCGGGGTGAGCGGCACGGGGGCCGCTGGCTGGCTGTGCACTACGTCGGGTATTTGCGTGTCTGGCGGCATGCTTGAACCTTTGCTGTCGATGTCTGGCAGAATTATACCCACCTCCGCACCGGTTTCCTCGCTCGCATGTCTGCTCCCACCATCGACCTTCCGGCCCTGGCGCTCTCCATCAAGCAATGGGGGCGCGAACTGGGTTTCCAGCAAGTCGGCATCGCCGGCCTGGACCTGGCCGAGCATGAACAACACCTGCAACGTTGGCTGGAGGCTGGCTACCATGGCGAAATGGACTACATGGCCGCCCACGGCAGCAAGCGTTCACACCCCGAGCAACTGGTACCCGGCACCTTGCGCGTCGTTTCGCTGCGCATGGACTACCTGCCCGGCGACACGCACATGGCGCAACGCCTGGCCGAGCCGGAAAAAGCCTACGTCTCGCGCTATGCCCTTGGCCGCGATTACCACAAGCTGATCCGCAAACGGGTGCAGCACCTGGCCGAGCGCATCCAGCAGGACATCGGCCCGTTCGGCTTTCGCGCCTTCGTCGACAGTGCACCGGTGCTGGAGAAAGCCATCGCGCAGGAGGCGGGGCTGGGCTGGATCGGCAAGAACACCCTGATCCTCAACCGCAAGGCGGGCAGCTACTTCTTCCTCGCCGAACTGTTCGTCGACCTGCCGTTGCCGGTCGATGAGGCGCACGCCAGCGAACACTGCGGACGCTGCACGGCCTGCCTGGATATCTGCCCCACCGCTGCCTTCGTCGGGCCCTATGTGCTGGACGCCCGCCGCTGCATTTCCTACCTGACCATCGAGCTCAAGGGCCCCATTCCCACGGAGTTGCGGCCGCTGATCGGCAACCGCGTGTTCGGTTGTGACGACTGCCAGATCGTCTGCCCCTGGAACCGCTTCGCCCGCCCCTCGGGCGAAGGCGATTTCCAGCCGCGGCATCAGTTGGACAACGCCGAGCTGGCCCAGCTGTTTCTGTGGGATGAAGAGCACTTCCTGAGCAGCACCGAGGGCTCGCCCCTGCGTCGCGCCGGTTACGAGCGTTTCCTGCGTAACCTGGCAGTGGGATTGGGCAACGCGCCATCGAGCATTCCGGTACTCGAAGCCCTGAAGACGCGCCGCGAACACCCCAGCGAGCTGGTCCGCGAACACGTCGAATGGGCCCTGGCGGCCCATGCTCAACGGTCGTCGTAGACGAACTTGGGCATTTCCCAGTGGAAACGGATCGCCAACAGGCGCAGCAGGAAGCCACCGAACAAGGTGATCGACAGCGCCTGGATCGGCACCAGTTCCAGATAGGTGCAGCCCAGAAAGCACCAGGCCGAGGCGAATGAAACGCTGGCATACAGCTCACGGCGGAACACCAGGGGAATGTCGTTGCAGAGGATGTCACGCAGGATACCTCCGAACACCCCGGTGATCATGCCGCTGATGGACGCCACCAGATAATCGTGACCCAGCTCCAGGGCGGTCATGGTGCCGATCAGCGTGAACGCCACCAGCCCCAGCGCATCGAGCACAAGAAACAACGACCGCAAGCGGCGCATGAGCGGCGCGATGAAGATCGTGACCAACGCCGCAACACTGGTCAGCACCAGATATTCAGGGTGCTTGACCCACGTCAGCGGATAGTGCCCGAGCAACACATCGCGCATCGAACCGCCGCCCAGTGCGGTCACACAGGCGATCAGCACGACACCGAACCAGTCCATCCCGCGCCGCCCTGCGGAAAGGGCACCGGTCATGGCTTCAGCGGTGATGGCGATGAGGTAGAGGGTCAGCAGCATGGGAACCGGAGCGTCAGGACAAATGAGGGTTGATCCACGCATCGCCTGCCATGAGTGCGGACTGCGCGATGGAGCAGCATGATACCGGGCACGACCCGACGCTGTCCGCTTCATGAATGCCGGGAATGAAGGGCGGGCGTGTCATTTCTGATTGGCTGAGCGGCAGTCGGCGTTCAAGCGTTCGAACATGCCCTGCGCATACAGCAACCGAATCCCGTCGGGTGTTGATTCCAGCAACCGGCGCTCATCCGTCTTGCGTTGTATATCGAGGGTGTAGCCCTCGCCTTCGGGGAAGCGGCGGACTACATCTGCCAATGCATGCTCGGCAGCGGCATGCTCGATATCGAACTGGCACCAGTACGCCCGGTGCAATTGAACGATGACGCGAAAGTGCTGCATGGTTTCTATTCTCCTGGAGGGGGACCCAGCACTCGGCTGGCCCAGTTCTCGATCTGGCCCGTTGCCAGGCGTCGCTCCACCAGTGCGCGCCAGGAAGGTACGAGCGGCAACTGCGCGAATTGGCTCAATTCATCGAAGTCCAGCGAGCGCTCGTACAACAGCGCGATGACTTTGCGCAGTGGCCACCGAGGGATTGGGCGATCCTGAAGCACGATGGGGTCGCCTGCCTGCAGGGCACCGCTTTCGAGCACCCGGTAATACCAGCCGGTCATCGCACTGGCTTGCATGCGCAAGGCCATATCGCTCACTTCGAAGCGATCGTTGAGCTTCCAGCAAGGCTGCCGGGTCTGGCTGACTTCCAGCAACACGCTGCCACATCGAAAGATGTCGCCGAGGCACACCTGGGTTTCGTCTACACCGACAGTCGACAGGTTCTCGCCGAATGCACCTGGCTGTGCCAGGCGTGGATGCTCGCCGATGAGCCGCTTCCATGCGTGGTAGTGCTCGAACGGATAATGGTGGATGGCTTTGTCGGGGCCGCCGTGAATGCGGCGATCCCCCTGCTCATCGCCCATGATTCCCAGTGTTCCCACTTCAACCGGCCCGGGAAGCGGGACCTTGTCGATGCCGGTGAAACTGCCTGGGCGTGTGAAGGGGCGCGACGTGCCGGCGAGCACGTGCCGCAATTCGATGGTGGGCAGCTCCTCACTCATCGCAGCCGTGCCAGCCAGTCGGTCAGGATCACGCTGGCTACCTGTGCGCCTGTGCAGCCTAGTGCCTGCGCCTGGGCACGCAGTTCGCGGGGGTCGATACGCTGCTGATGCAGCTCGCTGGCATGGCCGACCAGCCATGCTTCGAGCATCTGCGGTGCCACCTCGAGATGAAATTGCAGGGCCAGGACCTGATTGCCCAGGCTGAACGCCTGATGGGGACAGGCGTCGGTGGCGGCGAGCGCCACGGCCTGAGCGGGGATGTCGAACTGATCGCCGTGCCAGTGCAACACGGGGGTTCCCTGTGCCAAGGGCGCGAGGACAGAGTTGTGTCCGGCGTCAGTCAACGTGATGGGGCCGAAACCGATTTCCTTGTGGCCCATGGCAGCGACGCCCGCACCCAGGGCGCGGGCGATCAGCTGTGCGCCCAGGCAGATACCCAACAAAGGTTTGCCGCTTTCCAGGCGTTGGCGAATGAGTTCGAGCTCGTCCCGCAGGAATGGGTACAGCGCCTCATCGAAAGCGCCGATGGGCCCGCCCAGAATGATCAACAAGTCTGCCGAGATCACATCGAGGGACGCCAGCGGGTGCAGTGGCGCTTCTATTATTTCGATTTCATACCCCTCGGCTTTTAGCACCGGGGCCAGACTGCCCAGGTCTTCGAAGGCAAGATGCCGCACTACCAACGCACTTTTCATTTATGTACCAATACAATAATATGAATGTATGAATACATTATTGACGAATGCGTCCACTGCCGTCGAGATCGCGGAGGCCATTGAGCGGCAGATACGCCAAGGTGATTTGCTTCAAAACGCTTCGCTGCCTTCGGTGCGCGACTTGGCCGCGCAGCTCAAGATCAGCCCCAATACCGTTGCGGCGGCGTACAGAAGGTTGCGTGACAGCGGCATCGTGGTGACCGACGGGCGTCGCGGGACTCGGGTCAGCGCGCCGGCTTCGGAAATTGTCGAGTACGGCTTCGTGCTTCCTGAAGGGCTGTACGACATGGCCAGCGGCAACCTCGATGCCTCGCTGCTGCCAGCGCCCGATCCCGAATGGCTGCTGCGCAACGTCACCCAGAGTGGTTTCGACCCGTTCGGCGATGACCCGCAGTTGTCGAGCCTGGCCCGCGACTGGCTCGACAGCCAGCAACTGCCCAGCGAGCAGGTGGGTGTGTATTGCGGCGCGCTGGATGCGGTCGAGAGAGCGCTTCGTGCACGCTGCCGCCCGGGCGCCACGGTGCTGATCGAAGACCCATGCTGGCCACCGTTGCGCGACCTGCTGACCGGACTACAGCTCAAGCCAGGGGGATTGAGCATGGACGAGCATGGCGCGCTGGCCCCGGCGCCGGAGGTGCTGCGTGGCGCGGCGGCTGTGGTACTGACGCCCCGCGCACAGAACCCGACCGGTTGCTCGTTCGATACCCCGCGCTGGCAGCAATGGTCAGCGGCCTTGCAGGACGCACCGCACACGCTGCTGGTGATCGACGATCATTGGGGGCCGTTGAGCCAGGCCCCGGCCATCGACCTGCAACCGCCTCCGCAGCATTGGCTCTATGTGCTGTCGACCAGCAAGTTCATCGGGCCCGACCTGCGCGTCTCGATTGCGGGCGCCAGCGCGTCCTTGCATGGCGAGATGCAACGCCAGCAGCGGGTCGGGCCGCGCTGGGTCAGCCTGCTGCTGCAGCGACTGACCGCCCATCTGTGGAACAGGATGTTGCAAGCGGGCCGCTTGACGGAAGTGGGTGCGGCCTATCGAAGCCGTCGACAATCGCTGGTCGAGGCACTCGAACTCATGGGGGTGAGCCTGTCCAGCTCAGGCGAAGGCCTGCACCTGTGGCTACCGGTCATTGACGAAACAACGACGGTGCAGGCCCTGGCCTCCGCAGGCTGGGCAGTCCAGGCAGGCAGTCCGTTTCGATTGCAGAGTGGGCCGGCGGTGCGCGTCAGTGTCGGTAATCTGGCCGAGGCCGATATCGCGCGACTGGCTGCCGATATCGCCAGTGCCTTGCAGGCACCGCGGCGTCGGGTGTATTGAGGGAGGTTGGCTTGAGGGCCTCTTCGCGGGCAGAGCCCGCTCCCACAAAGGGCTCGTCATGGGCTGAGAACCGGCTCCCACATCGGCCTCTTCGCGGGCAGAGCCCGCTCCCACATCCCACAAAGGGCTTGTCATAGGCTGGGAACCCGCTCCCACAAAGGGCTTGTCATGGGCTGAGAACCCGCTCCCACACCGGCCTCTTCGCGGGCAGAGGGATCGCCGCCCGCTTCGTTTCCGCTGCAGAGTTTTCCGGCCGTCAGAACTTGATGAAGTGCTTGCGGTAGTGCTGCAGTTCGGCGATCGATTCGCGGATGTCGTCCAGGGCCAGGTGAGTGCTGCCCTTCTTGAAGCTGTCCTTGACCTCGGGTGCCCAGCGCGCGGCCAGTTCCTTGAGGGTCGAGACGTCGAGGTTGCGGTAGTGGAAGTAGTTTTCCAGCTCACGCATGTGGCGGTAGAGGAAGCGGCGATCCTGGCAGATGCTGTTGCCGCAGATCGGCGACTTGCCCTTGGGCACCCACTGCTCCAGAAAGGCGATGGTCTGTGCTTCGGCCTGGGCCATGCTGACCGTGCTTTCGCGAACGCGCTGGGTCAGGCCCGAGCCGCCGTGCTGGCGGGTGTTCCACTCGTCCATGCCGGCCAGGATCTCGTCGCTCTGGTGGATGGCGATGACCGGGCCTTCGGCCAGGGTATTGAGGTCGCTGTCGGTGACGATGGTGGCCATTTCGATGATGACGTCATGGTCCGGGTCCAGACCGGTCATTTCCAGGTCGATCCAGATCAGGTTCTGTGGGTTCTGCATTGGGGGTCTCCTCGGCGTAGCTGCGCAGTCTAGCGTAGCCGGGCGTGCTAGTATCCCGCCTTCGTTCACGCTTGAACTCATTTACACGGAACACACATGGCCAAACGCCAACTGAACCGCCGCCAGAACTGGCGTATCGAAAAAATCCAGGGCGAGCGCGCCGCACGCGCCGCCAAGCGCGAGTCCCAGGCCCTGGAGACCCTCGAAGGCGGCGATCTGGGCCCAGAGCAGACAGGGCTGGTCATCGCCCACTTCGGTGTTCAGGTGGAAGTCGAAGCACTGGAAGGCGAGCACGCCGGTCAGGTCTGCCGTTGCTATCTGCGGGCCAACCTGCCCTCGCTGGTCACCGGCGACAAGGTGGTCTGGCGCGCCGGCAACCAAGGCATCGGTGTCATCGTCGCGCAGCTGCCGCGCAGCACCGAACTGTGCCGTCCCGACAGCCGCGGGCAGCTCAAGCCGGTCGCGGCCAACGTCGACCTGATCGTCATCGTGTTCGCGCCCATGCCCGAACCCCATGCCAACCTGATCGACCGCTACCTGGTGGCCGCCGAACACGCCGGCATCCATCCCCTGCTGCTGCTGAACAAGGCCGACCTGATCGACGAGCAGAACGCGCCCGCGCTTAACGCGCTGCTGGCGGTCTATCGACAGTTGGGTTATCCATTGCTGGAAGTATCGGCGCATCAAGGCGATGGCATGCAGCAGTTGCAGGCACGTTTGGACGGCCATATCAGCGTGTTCGTCGGTCAGTCGGGGGTGGGCAAGTCGTCGTTGGTCAACAGCCTGCTGCCCGAAGTGCAGGCGCGGGTGGGTGCGCTGTCGGAATGGTCCGGCCAGGGCACGCACACCACCACCACCGCACGCTTGTTCCACTTCCCGGGCGGCGGCGAACTGATCGACTCACCCGGCATCCGTGAATTCGGCCTGGGCCACGTCAGCCGGGCGGATGTCGAGGCCGGCTTCATCGAGTTCGCCGACCTGCTGGGCACCTGCCGTTTCCGCGACTGCAAGCACGACCGCGAACCGGGTTGCGCCCTGCTCGGGGCGCTGGAAGACGGCCGTGTGCAACAACAGCGCATGAACAGCTATCGCTCGATCATCGCCAGCCTGACCCAGGACACCTACTGACCGCTCCTGTCCTGAGGCCCCAGCGCCTGGACGATGTAGTCCACGAAGGCGCGCAGCTTCGGCGAACGGTAGCGCGCCTGTGGATAAAGCAGGTGCATGGGTCTGCCGGGCAGTGCGTATCGAGCCAGCACCTGGACCAGCTTCCCCTCTTCCAGGTCACGGCGCACCAGCACATCAGGGAGCATGACCAGGCCCATGCCCGCCAGGGCGGCCTGACGCAGTCCCGCGCTGCTGTTGGTGACCAGTCGCCCTTGCACCTCGACGCCAATCGATCCATCCGGCCCCTGCATGGACCAGCGTTTCTGCGTCCCGCGCCACTCATCGCCCGGGTTGTACATGAATTGCAGGCACTCATGCGCAGCCAACTCCTCGGGATCGCAAGGCGTGCCATGGCGGCGCAGGTAGTCCGGGGACGCACAGATACTCAATCGATAGTCGTCCAGCGGACGGGCGATCAAGGTCGAGGGTTCGAGATTGCCCAGCCGTAGTGCGGCGTCGAACTGCCCGTCGAGCATGTCGTGTACCTGGTCACTGAGGCTGAGACTGACGCTGATCTGTGGATAACGTTGGAGAAATCCCGCCAGTGCGGGTGTCAGGCACTCAGCGCCGAAGGTCGGCGGCGCAGTGATGCGTAACAGTCCCTGCGCGGTGCCTTGGGCGCGTTCGGCCCAGCGCTCCGAATCGGCGACCAGCCCCAGCACCTCAAGACAACGCTGATAGTAGGCCTGCCCGGCGTCGGTCACCTGCTGGCGGCGCGTGGTGCGCAGCAACAGGCTCACGCCCAGACGCTGCTCCAGTGCCTGCAAGTGGTTGCTGACCATGGTCGTGGACAGATCGCACGCCTTGGCCGCTGCAGTCATGGTGCCCAGCTCCACCACTTTTACGTACACCTGCATCGCCTGGAACAGGTCCATTATCAACTCCGGGTGAAAGGTGCATCCAGCTTAACGCCATTTATCCACCTGGGGTTGAAAGGAATACTGCGCATTCATTTTACCGCCGAGAGTTCCATGATGAGCGCAAGCCACCTGATGCCCACCTATCAACCGTTGCCGCTGACGTTCAGCCATGGTAGCGGCACTCGCCTGTGGGATATCGCCGGTCGCGAGTACCTCGATGCGCTGGCCGGGGTGGCGGTGACCAACGTGGGGCATAGCCACCCGGAGGTGGTGGCCGCCATCGTCGAGCAGGCCGGGCTGTTGCTGCACACCTCCAACCTGTACGCCATCGACTGGCAACAGCGGCTGGGCGCGAAGCTGGCCGAGAAGTCCGGTCTCGCCCTGGCGTTCTTCAACAATTCCGGCGCGGAAGCGAACGAGACCGCGTTGAAGCTGGCCCGTTTGCATGGACATAGCCGCGGTATCGCCAAGCCCCTGGTGGTGGTCATGGACAACGCCTTTCACGGCCGCACCCTGGCCACCCTGGCGGCCAGTGACGGCGCGCACCTGAGCGCCGGCCTGGGCCAACTGCCTGGAGACTGCATCAAGATTCCCTTCGGCGACCTGGATGCGCTGGCCACTGTCACCCAGGCGTTCGGCCAGCGCATCGCGGCGGTGCTGCTCGAGCCGATCCAGGGCGAAAGCGGTGTGCACGTCGCCTCGACATCCTACCTGCGGGCCCTGCGCGAGCATTGCGACAGCCACGGCTGGTTGTTGATGCTCGATGAGATTCAGACCGGCATTGGCCGCACTGGTCAGTGGTTTGCCTACCAGCATGCCGACATCCAGCCCGATGTGGTCACTCTGGCCAAGGCCTTGGCCAATGGCATTCCGATCGGTGCCTGTCTGGCCACCGCGACCGTGGGCCGCCTGTTCCAGCCCGGAGGCCATGGCAGCACCTTTGGCGGCAACCCCCTGGCGTGCCGGGTCGGTTGCACGGTGCTCGACATCATCGAGCGCGAGCAACTGCTGGACAACGCCGCGCGCCAGGGGCATGCGCTGCTCGAACGGCTGCGTAGCGAAGTGGGAAGCATGCCTGGCGTCAAAGCCGTCCGGGGCCTGGGCCTGATGATCGGTGTGGAGCTGGACCGGCCCTGCCGCGAACTGATGCAGCGGGCCGCAGAAGAGCATGGCCTGCTGATCAACGTGACCCGGGGCACCACCATTCGGCTGCTGCCACCCTTGACCCTGAACCGTGCCGAAGTGGAGCGCATCGTCGGCACCGTGCGTGCGCTGGTGCAGAAGCTATAGGCTTCGTCTGTAAGGATAATTACCGGCAGCAGTAGGGCTTGTCTCTTTTCGATGACATCCCTTGCCGCTTAAACGGCATTGAACAATCTTTCAGCCTTCAACACCCACGATGAAGGCTTTCCATGTCCCACCTGCCCGTTGCTTGCCTGCGACTTGCTCAATTCATTGCCGGCGGATCTGAGCGATGAGCGTGTTCATTGGCTATCAGCATGCCGATCTGCCCCAGGCCTTGCGGGTCAGGAAATACTTGCGCAGGGCCGGGATCGAGGTGGGCATGGACGTGATGGACTTCGATTCGTTGACCACGCTGCACGTCACCGAAACGCTCACTGCGCACATCCGCGATTGCACCCATGTGATCCTGATGATCTCGCACTGCAGCGCGCGGCGCTGGTGGATACCGTTCTGCATTGGCGAGGTCACTTCGTGGGACCGGCGCCTGTGCCTGTATCGGCTGGGCGATCAGGCACTGCCCGAATACCTGGCACATTGGCCGACCCTGACGCGCCCGCAGCAGTTGGACTTCCTCATCGAGGCCTATCACCGCGAAGCGGCCATGCGCCTGCCGGCCGGCCAGCGCGAGACGCCGCTGCCGGTGCAAGCGCGAGATATCCACAGGGGCCTGCGTGAACGCATTGGCCGGGGTTTCTAACGGCTTTTCGTCTCAGGGCGCAGGCTTGCCCGGCTCGACGAGCTTGGTCGAGCCGTCTTCGAACAGGTTCAGGCGCTGCCGCAGTTCGCGCGGCTGCACCGGTGCGCTGGGGTCGCCGATCGAAGCGCCTGGTGGCGCAGCACCGGGTGCCGTACCGGGATTGGGCGCTTCCAATGCCGGCTGATCACCTTCGATGTCGCGCTGGGCCTTTTTGGTCAGCACCACGATGTCGATGCGGCGATTGATGGAGTTCAGCGGATCCTTGCGGTCGAACAGCGACGATGAACCATAGCCGACCACGCGAGCGATCTGATCCTCTGGATAGCTGCCCGCCACCAGGGCCCGGCGCGCGGCATTGGCGCGGTTGGACGACAGCTCCCAGTTGCCGAAGCCGCCCGCCGCACTGCCGGCGTAGGGCTTGGCATCGGTATGGCCGCTGATGCTGATCTTGTTCGGCACCGCCTTGATCGTGTCGGCCATGGCCAGCAGGATGTCCTCGAAATAAGGCTTGAGCCGCGCACTGCCCAGGTCGAACATCGGTCGGTTCTCGGCATCGGTGATCTGGATGCGCAAGCCGTCCTGCGTGATTTCGAAAAGGATCTGGTCCTTGAATTTCTGCAGTTGGGGATTTTCGTCAACCTTGTTCTGCAGCTCCTGCAGGAGCAGTTCCAGGCGCTCCTTTTCAACCTGTTCGGCTATTTGCTGGGCCTGTTCGGCTTCCACCTGATTCGAGGTTTCCGGCTTGGGCGGCGAGACCTCGACGTCCGGATTCAGGGTTTTCTCGGGCGAGAGCTGCGGAGAGCCGCCCAGGTCGATGACATAGGGCGTGCCGCTTTCGGAGAAGCCGATCGGGTCCTTGAAGTAACCGGCAATGGCGATCTTCTGCTCGGGTGTGGCGTTGGACAACAGCCAGAGCACCAGGAAAAACGCCATCATCGCCGTCGCGAAGTCGGCGAAGGCGATCTTCCAGGCGCCACCGTGGTGGCCGCCGCCAAAGCGCTTGACCCGCTTGACGATGATAGGCTGGTTGTTTTCCATGACTCAGCGACCGCGTACGGCTTGTTCGAGTTCGGCGAAGCTTGGGCGGTGCGCCGGGTACAGCACCTTGCGCCCGAACTCCACGGCCAGCGACGGCGGCATGCCCGAAGCCGAAGCCACCAGCGACGCCTTGATGGCTTCGTAGACGTTCAACTCTTCCTTGGCGTCGTGGCCCAGGCAGGTCGCCAGCGGGCCGAAGAAACCGTAGGCCGCCAGGATCCCCAGGAAGGTACCGACCAGTGCAGCGCCGACGTGACCACCGATCGCCGCCTTGTCGCCGTCACCCAGCGACGCCATGGTCACCACGATGCCCAATACCGCCGCAACGATACCGAAACCGGGCAGCGCATCGGCGATACCGGTCACGGCGTGGGACGGATGCTCGAGCTCTTCCTTCATGCTCAGCAGCTCCATGTCGAACAGGCCTTCGAGTTCGTGCGGCGCCATGTTGCCCGACGACATGATGCGCAGGTAATCGCAGATGAACGCGATCATCTGCTCGTCCTTGAGGATGGTGGGGTACTTGGCGAAGATCGGGCTGGCGGCGACATCTTCGATGTCGGCCTCGATGGACATCATGCCCTCGCGACGGCTCTTGTTGAGAATCTCGAACAGCAGGCTCAGCACTTCCAGATAGTAGGCATGGCTGAAGCGCGACTTGAACATCTTCAACGACTTCTTCAGCACGATCATGGTGGTGCTGCCGGGGTTGGCCTGCAGAAACGCGCCCAAGGCCGCACCGCCGATGATCATCACCTCGAAGGGTTGGACCAGGGCGGCCAATTGACCATGTGAAAGAACGTATCCGCCCAGCACGCTCGCGAACACGACAATGATGCCAATGATTTTAGCCATGGATAAAAAACACTTCAGAAGTCGGGTTCAAGGACGAAAAAGGTGGTGTGGAATCTGTTGTTCTCCTTATCGGCAGAACTGCGCCAGACTATAGGCAGCGGTTTTCAAAAGCCAGTTTGGTCCGTTCGTGTAGTCGGCCTGCATTCAGGCATGCATCAGGATAAGCATAGTGTCCAACGCCAAGCCTCAAACCCTAGACACCTGGCTCGCACTGCTCGACGGCGTGCGTCTGCCCATTCCCAAGCTGTACCACGACAAGGTTCGCGCTGCGATCAAGGATCGACGCCGTTCGCTGCGCGACATCGCCGACCTGATGCAACACAGTCCGGCGCTGGTCCTGAGCGTGATGCGCGAGGCCAACCGGCATGCCAGCAACAGCCTGGCGGAGCCGGCGGAAAGCCTTGAAGTGGCACTGAACCGGCTGGGTCTGTCGCGGGCCGAAGAGTTGCTGATGCGCCTGCCGGCCCAGGAGCCGCAGCAGATGCCCTTGACCTTGCGCCAACTGCAGATGATCAGCCAGCACGCCAGCCAGCAGGCCAATGGTCTGTTCGCCGCAAGGCTGGCGCGGCTGTGGCAGGAAATCCACTGGGGCAGCCTGCTGTTTCT